>CAYLML010000024.1:4573-8801 GCA_964384985.1 uncultured Candidatus Saccharibacteria bacterium
CCTACCCTAATAAAAACTTCTGGATGAGTGAGTTTGGTACCTTTGCCCAAGGCATGTCTCAGCTGGGCGAGAATGCTTCGGCGCTCCTTCCATGGGACGGTTACGATAGCGTCTATCAACACAGCATCAATAATGATAATCCGGCTAACCCGCCGAACGATGCCGGCAACAGTCCCGCGCTTTTGGCATACAGCAATGGCATATACACCCCGCGGAAAGAATATTACCAGTTCGCGCAGCTCTTTAAATATGTTCCCGCGGGCTCTGTACGGATCGGCGCCAGCCAGTCGAGCTCCAATGTTACCGTCTATGCTTTCCGTGATCCCGCGACCAACCGCATCACTATCGTCGGCCAGAATAACGGCAGTGCGAATGTAAGCTATTCCGGTTCGCTGGCGAACCTGCCAGCTGTTTCCAACTTTGAATACTACACCACCGATAATACGGTAAACCTCCAACGCGGCTCGGACGTGGCGGTGAGCGGCGGCGCATTTACGGTAGTTGCCCCAGCCAAGGGTATCTTTACCCTTACGACAGCTCCGCCGGCCGACCAGACTCCGCCTAGCGCCCCGTCAAACCTGCAAGCCACTGGCACGATTGGCTCGGCAAGCTTGAGCTGGACTGCCGCGACCGATAACGTCGGTGTCACCGCCTATAATGTCTACCGGTCAAGCACGCCCGGTTTTACGCCGTCTGCCGCCAACAAAATCGGACAGACCTCCGGTACTTCGTACATCGACAACGCCGCGGCGGGCACCTACTACTACCAGGTCACGGCTCAGGATGCCGCCGCCAACGCCAGCCCCGCTTCGAACGAAGCCAGTGCTTCAATACTGGCCGACACCCAGGCCCCTTCAAATCCGGCCAACCTGCAGGCTACCAGCGTCGGGGGCCAGACCGTTGGCCTCAGCTGGTCCGCCAGTAGCGACAATGTCGGCGTGAGCGGCTACAAAATCTACCGTAATAATGTACTGCTGACAACGGTTACCGGCACGAGCTATACCGACGCGACGGTTCAGCCGACCACTAGTTATAGCTACGCTGTTACCGCGATTGATGCCAGCGGCAATGAGAGCGGCCAATCCAACACCATCAACGTCACGACCACCAGCGTTTCGCTAGCGGTTGACACGCAGGTGGTAACACACCAGTCCTCAACGAGCACCGCGATCGCTTCGCCCGCACTGACTACAACCGGATCGAATGAGTTGCTGGTAGCCTTCCTTGGCGCCGACGGCCCGAGCTCTGGCAGCTCGCAATCATTTAGCTCGGTGACTACCCCGGGTCTCACGTGGACATTACGCAAACGGTCTAACGCTCAAGCCGGTACCTCGGAGGTCTGGACGGCAGTGGCCGCGAGCCCGCTCACTAATACCACGGTCACCGCTACCCATAGCGGTTCATATGTCGGCTCAATGGTAATTACCGCCTTCAAAGGCGCTAACACCTCCGCTACTGGCGCCACTGGCGGGGCATCGGCAGCCACCGGCGCGCCGACTGCCAGCCTAACAAGTACGGCAGCAGGCTCATGGGTCTGGGGCATAGGCAACGATTGGGATGGCGCTACGGCCCGCACAGTTGGCGGCGGCCAGACTAAGATTGACGAGTACTTGGCATCTGTTGGCGACACCTTCTGGACGCAGCAGCTGAATGCTACCAGTACTGCCGCCGGCCAAAATATTACGCTCAACGACACTGCTCCCACCACTCATCGCTGGAACCTCAGCCTGATCGAAATCTTGCCGCGGTAACACCGTTAATTAGCACATCGGGGTACTAAGCTGGAGGTCCGTATCTAAGGTGCAGGGCGACGACTTTACCGGGATCCACAGGCCTATTCTCCACGGACGCCGGATCGGCTACTTCATAAAATTTACCGTATTTATAGCCATCCCTTACCTCTGAATCAGGCAAGTCTTTATGCAGGAAGCGTATCCTTGGAACCAATGAATCATCTTGCGAAGGCAATATCTCGGCCTGGCAGGCCTCAGAAACCGGCTGGAAACCCTCGCGCTGCAACGTCAAACCTATAAGCGGCTTGTTGATCCGTGCGGTTCCGACAACTTCCAGTTCCTGCGATTCGGCATGGGCCATGAAGTACCGTACCATATGCCGTCCCAGGCCTTCGCCTCGCAATCCCCGGTTCAATGCCATACCAAGGAATACGGCTTTATCACCATCCAAAACTAAAAACGAAACTTTGGTTATATCATCAGGGCGGGTTCTGTCTGTTATCGGCTCTTCTCCGGGAGCGCCAAAATATATTCTCTGCTTTTGGCCTCGTCCAATAGCAGGGGCGGTGTACAGATGGGGTTGGAGCTCGGTCTTACCGATAGAGAGAGGTTCAATCTCTCCCTGACGCTCCATTGCGTCAGACATATTTATATTATAATATATTAAATAAGATAAATCAATAAATTTGTGGCTGGGGATGAGGGATTCGAACCCCCGATCACGGGACCAGAACCCGTTGCCTTACCGCTTGGCTAATCCCCAATAATCGAACTGCTCTATGATAGCACGATTAACACCTTGAGAGTAGAGACTGCTGGCTATCATTTCAATATGTCTAGACAGTTTGCTTCTTGGCAAAGTAGCGGGCTATGAAAAGCAAGATTGCCGCCGCGGCTGTAGAAATCATGAATGACTCCAGCGGGTGCGCGGCCACCATACCGAAACCCGTGTCCGGCGTTTTTGGAGTAGCTGAGCCGGACGAAGTGCCGCTTCCAGACGATCCGCCGCCGCCCGGATTGTCTGGGGTACAAGAACTGCCGCCGGGGCTGGCATCAGGGTTAATATAAGAGCTGTTATCATCCCAATGGTTGCCGCACCAGGTCTGGTCGGTGCCTGAGAAATAGTAGGCTGTTATGCCGAAGGTTCCGCCGAAGGGATAATAGCCGTGTGAATCCGGTCCGATCGGACATGCCCCGGGATCGCCAGGGGGCGAGATGTTGGTGCCGCCATCGCAACGGGCGAAGGCGTTATTCTCGATGTCCGATGTGCTGGTGCCGACTGACGTGGCATTGCCACAAGGATAGAGTACGTAATCACCACCGGCCATTAGATTACTTGTAATTGTCAGGTGGTTGTCGCAGGCACCGCCGGAACCCCCGCCGGTGTCGCCGAATATCGCCGCCGTCTGATCTTCTTCATTGAGAAGCACGTTGTGATTGATCGTTACCGTGGTATCGCTCAAGTAAATGTCTTCGTCGTGCTCGCCTGACGGCACGGCATTGACCAGCATATAGTTATCATTGACCGTGCCGCCATTATCTACCGCCACCCCGGTACCAACGTTATAGATATAATTTTTTTCTATGGTGATGTTTGGGCCGAGACTTACAATTCCCGTACCCAGTGACTCGGTCGTGTTGTTTGTGCCGCTGATATTGGAGTTTTCGATAATCGTGTTGTGGCTATTGGCCGATATGCTGACGGCGCTTGCGCCTTCGTTGGCATTACCGTTGGTGTTAATGCAGACGTTGTTGAGCGTGAAGTTATCGACGTCGGAAGCATAGATATTGATATCGCCCATGTTGAGGTTGCTGATGGTGACGTTATTGCCCACTATTTCCAAAGTACTGCCGGAGCCACTATAGTACGTGCCCGGCGGTATGCTCGAGAAACTTAAATTCGGCAGGCCTGAGCAATCGGTGACGCCGACGTTGTGAGCGGCCGGGTCGGGATAGCCGCAGCTGCCAGGGCTGGCAAAACAGTTGAGCTGCGGGCTGGCAGCGTAAGCCGGCGCCAGAGAATGAACCGCTAAGCCGGCCACGATAGACAGAGACACCGTGAGTAAGAACAGCGGGCGCGGCCAGGCTCGAAGCCGCGACAACGCCCCCGTACTCATGTTTTTGTGTTGACCACTCATATGACTATTCATTTTTATGTTTCTCGAATACGCAGTTCTGAAGATACGTTAATATTATAGCTCTTTTTTCTCCAAATGAAACCTCGGGGTGTGCTACAATTGGGGCATTAACAATTTGAATATAAAGAGTGCGGAGAGGGATCTAGCCCTGCGACCCGCCGGCAACCTACCCTGTTAGGGCAAGGTGCTCCGTCTAGCCCGCGGCCGTGGGGAAGATATAGCGTACGTATCCTTTCTCAGCGAGCAGCAAGAAAGGATTTTTTATGTCAGACGACACTGAATATTTCTTTACCAGCGAATCGGTTTGTGCCGGACATCCGGACAAAATCTGCGACGCTATCAGCGACGCCATCCTTG
>CAYLML010000025.1:0-8717 GCA_964384985.1 uncultured Candidatus Saccharibacteria bacterium
CTTGAAGATGGCGTCTACTATCTCGATGATTTCGTACTCCGCGCCTATGCCCTGCACGCCGAACATGTCGACGTTTAGCTGCCAGTGTTCTCGCAGGCGGCCGCGCTGAGGGCGTTCGTAACGCCAGAGGTTCGGAATGCTATACCAGCGCAGCGGATAGGCCAGCTGCTGGCGGCGGGCGGCTACCATCCGGCTGACCGTCGGTGTCATTTCCGGCCTTATGACGACTTTACGCCCACCCCGGTCTTCAAAGGCATACGTCTGTTCGTTGACGATCTCCTCGCCGGTTTTAGCCAGATACATCTCCAGCGGCTCCAGTATAGGCGCGTCGTATTCTTCGTAGCCGAAGCGTTCCACGGTCTCGCGCCATTTGCTAAAGATATAGCGCTGCAGCCTCTTATCCTCCGGGTAAAAATCCCGCGCGCCTTTGTATGGTTGAATCGATAGTGGCATAACTTTATTTCAGTATACTACATCTGTTGCGCGAGCCGTTTCAGCGGTTTGAGCAGTTTTGGCGCGCCAAGTGTCAGGCAATAGGTAATGGCCCAGCCATGACGCAAGGGCGGTAATCGGGTTTCGCTGACTCCCGGAATAATCGTGGCTGCATGGGGCAAATAGCCGTCGCGTGGTGAATAGAACGAATGCATCTTAGCTTTATCCGCCGGTGTCAATTTAGGCAGACTGATTTGGAGCGTCTCCATTGACGTCTTAAACGCCGGATTGGCAGCGTACACCGCATCATCGACTGTATCCGGCCCGTTAATTTTCGCCACGGCGCAGATAACTCCCGTTATGTCGTCTTTACGTTCTACGTAGGCATTGATCACAGCGCTGGCACCAGCGCTGACCCCCAGCAGCGAAACCAAGTGGCCCTTTGCTCTGTAGCCGTCGATCTGATCCAATAGCCGTTGAAACTTTGGCCAGTAATCTTCAGGACCAAGCCAAGGCATGACATGGCAGTGGCCGCGTACGCCGTATAGCCTCCAGGTTTTTACGATTAATTTCTGGTGATAAATATCATCGAGGATTCCGGGCACATAAATGACGTGGTGCTGTTTCATTTCTTCAGTAGTATAGCCGAGCAGTCTGGCAATCAGCTAATTTGGAATTAGTCAAATATTATGTTATAATTTAATAATGTCTGGTGTAATTGTACGCACTGTCCCCACCCTCAGGCCCGCGACATACGGCAAAGATGCCGAAGTGATAGTCGGCATGAGCGAACTTGACGGCAATACATTATGGGTGCCTGGCGGGGGCAAAGGACCGGAATATCCCGATTACGATGCGCGCGAGTCAGCAGAACGCATGTTGCCGCTTGATGACGCGCATTCCGATAGATTGATCAGTTTCTTCGAAGAACGTTTATTGCCTAATGTTGAGATGCCAAAACCTATAGGAGGCCTGTGGGACTGCCATTGGTTCGCCTTATGTATGAAAGGGCTCGTTACAGATCCTAAGACAAGTTTGAACGAAACCGAAGCGATACAAGACGCGAATCTCCTAGCAGGCAAGAAAATCGAACCTTCAGACCTAAACCCAGGAGAGATCGGTATTATAGGCGGACGACGCGAGCAGGCGGGCGTCGGCCTGGCCGATCATTCGGTCATTGGCCTGCGCGAGAATTACTCTTTACAGGTCCTGGGCAAACACGGCGTTTTAGCAATAGTAAACAACAAGTCCGCGACAGACGCTTACCAGAGTTCATCCAGAGGTAACTTCTTTGGCAGGGAGTACGGTATGTTTATATCAGATGGCGGCCAAGATTCTGTCTTAAGCAAGCTGTATCGTAGACTCTTTGGTGGGGATGAAAGGACTTGAACCTTCACGCCTTTCGGCACTAGTTCCTAAAACTAGCGTGTCTACCAATTCCACCACATCCCCGTGATATTCATTATAAACTAGGAAACTGAGTTCACTGCGCCACTACTTCGAGTCGGCTTAGAATAACAGGCAACTCCGCAGGTTTTTGTTCGTCCAAATACTCTACTAGAGCTAAGGCCGCTGCATAGTCGTGGGTTTTAAACAAGGAAATGTGAGCGCTGCTTTGATCGTTATAGCTGTTGCCATGAATCTTTCTCATTAACGCGTATCTTTCTCTCCGTAGCTTCTCCGTAAGATCTTCATTAAAACCATAACCAACATATTTTGGCCCTCTATGCCGCTCGGATTTTTCCCCAAGCATAACAGCTTGTCCGATAAAGCCTTCGAGTTTTTTCGGAAAGTTTCCAGCCGTCTTCTTGAGTTTTGCTATCGTCTCTTCAGCTTGGGTCTGTGACCAGAATCGCATAGCACGCCGACCTCGTGTCGAGCTAATATGCGTGGTTCGGAGCGAATTGACCCTGCTGACATTAGGGATAGGGGGCTCTTCTGAATGAATATCCAGGAGTCTTGCACCTTCGCCATCTTCAGGTACCGCTTGACGATAGGCAGTAAACGATTCTACTGAGTAGACCATTAATGTATACAATACCACTTATTATATTTTTTAGCAAATAGCTATGTCTTGCGGTAAAAGACCAGCTGGCCGTCGCCGTACTGTTTGCCCTGGACGCTTTCAAAGCCTTCGACTTTCAGAGGCTCCATTTTGCCGGGCCAGGACAGCACGAGAATACCGCCTGCAGCCACGTGACGGGGCATTTTCTTGAGGTCGCGGTATGGCAGGTCGTCCCACGGAGGATCTAGCAGGACTAAGTCGAACAGCTGGGCCTGGTTGCGCGTGGACCAGGCGCCGGCGAATGCCCGGACGGCTTTGACGCGGCCTTCTAACCCAAGTGATTGAATATTGTCTTGGATGACGGCATGCGCTGGTTTGTCGACTTCGATGGCGACCGCGTGCTTGGCGCCGCGGCTGATGGCTTCAAAGCTGAGCGCGCCGCTGCCGGCGAAGGCATCCAACACCGTTAGACCTTTGATATCGCCGAGGACGCCGAAGATAGCGCCGCGCATTTTATCGCTCATGGGGTGCGTACGATGGCCGTGCGGGCTGGTGAAACTCCGACCGCCGAGGGAGCCGGCGATAACCCTCATGCCGGAGCCTGTGCCGGATAGGCTTCGCAGTAAGCACAGTACCAAGCCAGAGTGATCATCCTGACCATTCGAGGGGCCAGTTCTTTGCGCACCTGCCGGGTGAGCCGGATAGTCCAGCCGCCCGCGATGAAACGGTCATATAAGTGCAGCTCAGCTACTTCGCGCGATAATTCCTTGAAGACTTCCGTCACGCCGACCTCCCGGACATGCTTCAAATCGGCTTTGGACGGACGGCCGTTATTCAGGCTAAGCGGCGCGATCAGCGCGTAAGCGCCGGCTTCGAACATGGCGTGGTTCGTAAGCAGCCCTTTCGGACCGACAAGCTTTGTGCTCATGAGCAGCGATTCCCGCACGGTCGGGCTTTTGACGTATAAACGGCCGGTAAGGCCCTTGCGGGTGTTGCGGCCTTCGCCGCCGCGTAAGCGGGCCAGCTCCTCTTCGTACGGATAGTGATGGGCCGGAGTCAAGCCGTCGACCAGCGCGTGCGCCAGCCAAGCCGCCTGAAAGGCGGATTGTATCTCGTCCTTATCTTTCAGGGCCTTAACAAGGCCCTTGTAATGCACGTCGATAAGTCCGTACAGTTCGGTGTCATCCGGATTGAACGGATCGATGAAGTGCCATGGCTGCTCGCCGTTGATTTGGCGCTTCAGTTTAGCGTTGTCAGGGCCGCGGCCCGCTTCGAAGTGCGTAATTTGCACGCTATGCGGAAAAAAGGCGTCTTTTGGCACATAGCGCCGCAGATGGCGCCGCGCGACGCGGTCCAGCTTTTGGTGGGCATGAAAAACAACAGCATACATAATTTGGTCAATCGTTGGTTTAGTTGAGGTTGGTAACGGCCCGTAGCCGAGTGACAGCCCCCGCTAACTCCTTATATTGTAGCAAGTTTTCACCGCTATCGATGAATTCCTGGGCAGCGGTCCGAGCACTTGCGATGAGCTGGACATCGCTGAGTTTGGCTATACGGAGGTCTAATTGCCCATGCTGGGAAACGCCGTAGATAGCGCCCGGACCCCGCAGTTCCAAATCGAGTTCTGCAAGTTTAAAGCCGTCTTGCGAGCTTTCCAGGGAGCGGAGCCGGCGGTTTGGTGCGCTGGAATCGCTCATCAGCAAGTAGCAGTAGCCCTGGCTGCTGCCCCGCCCTACGCGGCCTCGCAGCTGGTGCAGCTGCGCCAAGCCGAAGCGCTCCGCGTTTTCAATCAGCATGATACTGGCGTTCGGCACATCGACGCCCACTTCTATAACGGTGGTGGACACCAGAATATCAAGTTCGCCGGCAACGAACTTTCGCATAATGGCCTGCTTTTCGTCTGCCGGAAGCCGGCCGTGCAATAAGCCGACCCGTCGGTGTTTGAATTCATGACGGCTGAGCCGCTCATAAACCTTCTCGGCTGATTGGGCGTCAAGCGCGGACGAGTCGGTAATAAGCGGACAGACTACGAACATCTGTCGGCCGGCCGCCAGCTCCGTATCGATCTTAGTGTACAGACGGGAGCGGGAGTTAGGCGACACAAGTTCGGTCACCACTGGTGACCGGCCAGCCGGTTTCTCTTTCAATACTGATATATCGAGCTCACCGTAAAGCGTCAGCGCCAGCGACCGGGGGATCGGCGTAGCCGTGAGGCTGAGCACGTGGGGCATGTGACCGGCCTTGGCCATCAGCGTTTTGCGCTGTTCCACGCCGAAACGGTGCTGTTCGTCAATGATAACCAGGGCCAGTTTATGCATATCGACCTGCTCCTGGATAAGCGCCTGGGTGCCGATAATGAAGTTAACTGTGCCCGCGGCGATGTTGGCCCGGGCCTCAGTTTTATCTTTGGTACTCATGCTGCCGACGAGAAGCTGAGCGCTGTCATGCCGTCCGAGCGGCCTGAGCAATGCGCGGATAGTTTCGCCGTGCTGGCGGGCCAGGAGTTCCGTTGGGGCCATCAGCGCAACCTGCCAATCACGAGACATGGGCATGAGCGCCGCCATCGCCGCTACTACCGTCTTTCCCGACCCGACATCACCTTCAACCAGCCGGTTCATGGGCTGGGTTTTCTGAAGATCCAAGTAGACACGCCAGATGGTACGGCGCTGTGAGTCCGTAAGCTGAAAAGGCAGGTGCTTTACGAAATCACGGGCCAGCCGTTCGTTAAACGGTATAGCCAAGGCTTCTTCATGCTGGTTTTCCTGCTTATTGAGCAAGCTCGCCAAGCTCAGGCAAAACACCTCTTCAAACCCTAAGCGGCGGCGGGCCAGTTCCAGCCGCCTAATGGTATACGGCATATGGAGCTCAGTCAGGGCCCGCGAACGGCTCATCAGTTTTTGCTCCGACACAATAGACGACGGCAGCGTCTCCGGTATTTCAATGCCCGGCTCCAGGGCCTGCTGTATGGCCAGCCTGATCTGCCGGGACGTCAGGCCCTTGGTTTCCCTGTAAACCGCAAGGATGCGCGCCGTATTGACCGGCAAGTCGCTCGCCATTTCCACGCCGGGATTCATAATCGCGAAGCGCTGGCGGCTCAGTTCGTACTGGCCGGATATAAAGTACTTTCTGCCTGATTTAAGGGCGGCCGCACGGTACGGCTGGTTAAACCACACCAGACGAACGCTGCCATGTTCATCACTAGCCACCGCCTCGGTAATATGCATGCCCCGCCGCACGTAGCGCCCTGTGGCCTGCTTAATAACCGCCTCGATCGTAACCATGCCCGGCTGCAGCTTATCAGTCGGTGTCACCTGTGAATAATCCTCGTACCGGCGGGGATAATAATCCAGTAAGTCGCCGATCGTCTTAACCCCAAGTACCGCGAACTTCTGCGCCTGGGCCTCCCCCACGCCCTTTATCTCCGTCAATGGATCATTTAATCCCATACTCTTAAGTATACGAGAAGAAGCGGCCAATTCAGGCGGAACGGCTTTTGCGGACCAGGAAGAATATACTGGGTCCGAAATAAATGTGGGCGAGCGGACGCTGAAGCATGCGTTCGGCTCCGAGCATCAGCTCGCGCGGCATGACGCGCTTCAGCCGGACGCTGCGCAGATTAGAGACAGACAGCGTAGTCTCCACCCGCAAGCCGGCGTGTTCCAGCTGGCGCACAACCGTAGCGGGATTATGGTTCACGAACGCGATTTCGTCAGCCCGCCTATTTTCCGCGGAACGGATATCGACCGGCTTGACCGGCATGCGCTCGCGGCTCGCCCAATGTCGCAGCCGGTTCCGTATATGCAGGTAATTGGCCACTTCTATGACAGCGTAGCCCTCCGGGCTGAGCACCCGTGCTATCTCTTTAAATTCAACGCTCGGGTCTGGCAGATGGTGCATTACCCTTATCATGGTCAGTAGATCTATGCTGCCATCCTTAAACTTGAGGTCGTCAGCCTGCATGAGCCGGCGGTCTATTTCGGGATGGCTCTTCAGGAAAACAACAGCTATATCAAGCTGCTGCTGGCTGGGCTCGGCCAGCGTTACGTGGTCGGAGTAGTTTTCCAGCAGTATGCACAGCCGGCCGTAACCACCGCCTACATCAACGGCGTTTTTAAAATTCTTGCCGCGCAGCAATCTGGTGATAGCAATCTCTTCGGCGAGGTGCTCATATTGGCGGCCTTCCCAATATTGCAGGTAATTGTGCTTGGGGTCGTTATACTGGTCGGCCTTTTTTTTCGACTCTCCGGGGCGTTTTGACGGGGTTTTGGCGTTAATCTTGGTCTTGGCTGTCGTTTTTGGCATTGTCAATCCCTTCTCAGTATTTACCAGTATATCAGAGTATAACAGGGAACGCCTGTTATCCAAGCTTCAAAATGGCATTCGTATTTTTGCCGCGCCGTACCATCACGGCACCGGCGGATTGGGAGTCAAAATGGAAATCGCCGGGCATTTTGCGGTTGTTTATATAGATGGCGCCGCTTTCTACGAAACGCCTGGCTTCGGTTTTGGACGCGGCCAGACCGGTAGCGACCAGCGCCTGCAGCAGATCATCTTGCGTCATATTTTTAGGGACACTTGCCACTGGCAGCTCCTTCTCCAAGGACGCGAACTCATGCGGATCCAGTTCCAGCGAATCCTCTACTCCGAACAGCACGCCGGCAACCCGCTTTTGCGTTTCGGCGGCATCGGCGCCGTGCACGAGCTTGGTGACTTCAAAGGCCAGCCTCTTCTGGGCCTGCCGCCCGCCGCGGTTGCTGTTAAATTCCTGCATGACTTCGTCGACCGCGGCCTTGTCCAGCTCGGTAAACACCTTTAAATAATCTTCGACCGATTCATCGTCCGTATTGAGCCAGAACTGGTAAAACTTATAGGCGCTGGTCTTTCCGGCGTCAAGCCAGATAGCACCTTCTTCGGTCTTGCCGAATTTTTGTCCCGTTGACTTATTGACGATCAGCGGCACCGAGTACACGTGGGCTTCCCCCCCGGTTTTACGCCGGATCAGGTCCACGCCGGCTATGCTGTTGCCCCACTGGTCCGAACCGCACACTTGCAGAGTCACGCCTTTGTCCTGGTGCAGGCGCAGGAAATCATAGGCCTGAATGAGGACATAGCTGAATTCGGCGTAGCTGATGCCGCTTCCCTGTTCGCCTAGGCGTTTTTGGACAAATTCGCGAGCCAGCATCTGGCGCAGCGGCACATGCTTGCCTACCTCCCGCAGGAACTCTACGTAGCCCATGCCGTCAAACCACTCGTTATTGTTAACTACCTGGAAGTCCTGGCCTTGGAAAATGGTACGGTACTGGCCGGCAATGGCATCGGTGTTAAGCGTAATTTCCTCAGGGGTTTTCAGGGTACGCTCTTCGCTCTTGCCGTCGGGGTCGCCAACGAGGCCGGTAGCGCCGCCCACCAGGAGTATGGCCTTATGTCCGTGCTTCATGAAGGTTTTGACCATCATGGCCGCTGCCAGATTACCGATGGTCATCGAGTCGCTGCTGGGATCTACGCCCCAGTAAAAGGTAACAGATCCGTTATCAAGCACAGCCGGGTCTTTATAAGTGGTTTGGTTGGTAAAGCCGCGCCAGCGCAGTTCTTCCGAAAGTGTCATGCACTAGTATAACTTATGTCCGATTCCGCAATGCAAGCCTTCAGCAAAACATAGGCTTTTTATTGTAGGCTTTTGCTATAATTATGCGAAGTGAAGCTATATAATAGGCGAGATGAGGGGAACCTTTAGCCAGCTATGAAGCGAACAAGTACCGGCCGCAATCGGTTCAAGAATACCTACACTACCAAAAGCGGCAATTCCATAAAGATAAACCACTCCTTAAGCGACAGGGTGAAGTCGCGCCGGGCCGCCCGCAAGGCTGAAAAGGCCGCTTACCTGAGCACTCTCCCAAAGGACCGCTTCAAGCGCATCCTTTACCGCTTGCAGCCTAAGCGGGTCGTGCAGTACTGGTTTAGCCGGCAAGGCGGCATCATGGCCCTGAAGATCATCGGGGTCTCGATCGTAGTCGGATTTTTCCTGACTATCGGCATGTTCGCCTACTTCCGCAAGGACCTGCCGAAGATTAAAGACCTGTCCGGTGACAGCCTCGGCGGCAACGTCACCTATTATGACCGTACCGGCCAAACAGTATTGTTTAATGACTACAATTCCGTTAAGCGTGTCCCCGTACCCGGCAATCAGATCAATAGCTATATGAAGGATGCCACGGTTGCCATCGAAGATAAAGACTTCTATAAACACTCCGGGGTGTCCATTCGCGGCATCTTGCGCTCG
>CAYLML010000026.1:0-8461 GCA_964384985.1 uncultured Candidatus Saccharibacteria bacterium
TACGGGCGGGCTTTGATTATCTACGCCGTAGTCGGTTTGATGGTGCTTGCCACGCTGCCCGCATCGATTATTCGAACGTTAAACCCTTTCCGCTAGTCTATAATTGAACCGGTATGAAGAATCCTCTGTTTCCTAAGGAATTTCTGTGGGGTGCTAGCTCGTCGGCGTACCAGGTAGAGGGCGGTCTTCGCAATCAATGGAGCGAGTGGGAAAAGGCTAACGCCCGGCGCTTGAGCGTAGAATCTCCCGAAAAACTTAACTGGCTGCCGCACCAAGGGCGGATTTCCGCTGCTCTTTCAGACCCTGAAAACTACATCTGCGGCAAAGGCGTCGAACATTATGAGCGGTACGAAGCCGACTTTGCCCTGCTCAAAAGGCTCAATATGAACGCTTACCGTTTCGGTATAGAGTGGTCGAGGCTTGAGCCCAAAGAGGGCGAATGGGACGAGACGGCCATTGCGCATTATAAACACTATATAAGGTCCCTTAAACGGCTGGGCATAGAGCCCATCCCGACGCTATGGCACTGGACAATGCCGCTGTGGTTCGCGGATATGGGCGGCTTCGAAAAAAAGGCCAATATAAGGTATTTTGAGCGTTATGCCCGTAAGGTCGCGACTGAGTTCGGGGGAGAGCTTCGATATGTCCTAACGCTCAACGAGCCTAATGTTTACGTGAGCTTTAGCTACATAACCGGTGATTGGCCGCCGCAGCGCAGAAGGCCCATGCTAGGTTTGCGGGTATATAACAACTTAAAGCATGCCCACCGAGCGGCTTATAAAGAGCTTAAGGAGGTAAACTCTACCCTGTTAATCAGCGTTGCCGACCAGCTCGGTGAAGTCAGGCCCAAAAATAGCCGCAACCCGTTGAATCGTCTGGTTGTTTGGACTGCCGTATATGCGTGGAACTGGTGGTTTTTGGATCGCATTAAAAACCAGTGCGACTTTATCGGGGTTAATTTTTATTTCACTGAATATAGGGACTGGCTAGGGAGGGTGAAGAACCCTTCAGGACCGGTGAACGACCTGGGCTGGTATATGGAACCTGCGGGTCTGGCTGATTTGCTCGCAAAGACCTGGCGGCGCTACAATAAGCCGTTAATGATTACGGAAAACGGGCTGGCGGACAGTGATGATAGCCGGCGCAGATGGTGGATATCGGAGACATTGGTCGCAATGAGGCAAGCGCTGGATGATGGCGTTGACCTTATAGGCTACCTTCACTGGAGTTTGCTAGATAACTTTGAGTGGACATACGGATGGTGGCCAAAATTTGGCCTGGCGTCGGTAGACCGCGGGCACGGCATGAAGCGTACTTTGCGGTCAAGTGCCCGCTGGTTCGGGAGCCGAATAAAAGAGCTGAGACAGGTTTAGGCCGGATTTGACACGTAGCCGCCGCCGTCCTTCGGCGTAGGATGGCAATTGCCCCATAAACCCCTGTTAGCGGCCATGGCGGCTTGTTCGTCGGCCTTGAAGGCCGCGGATTTGCTGAACGGAAAGTAAGGGTAGTAAAATGCGTAGCCGTTTTGGACGAGTTTTTCGTTAAGTAGAGTGCCATCCGGCAGGTAGACATAGCGCAAGAGGCGGCCGTAACGGTCACGGTCTGTACTCAGGGAATCCGATACTAAGCGGACTGAGTTGCTGCCGATGGTGTTTTTGGTGTAGGCCGCGGCCGCCGGCCCGTAGCACTGCACCGGCGTATTGGGCTTATGCGTCTCAGGGGTGTCGATCCCGATAAAGCGGACCGTTTCGGATTTTCCATTCATGTTCACGGCGATGGTGTCACCATCTACGAAATGGTTGATGCCGTACAGCCCCGGCTGGCTGCGCTGCAATGTTTTGCCGGCGCCGCCCGGATTGCCGCTTTGCTGCAGCCACCAGATCCCTAAGGCCAATATAACGGCCAGCACAGCCGACCAGCCATGCAGTTTACGGATGCGGTATGTTCGCGACATACTGACTAAGTAACGACAGCACCGTCGGCCTGTCAAGTTTCAGCCCGTCGATTTTAATGATTTTTTCATCTGCTAAGGGCGGTTCCAGCTTGCTCACGAACCGGTCGAACTCCGCTTCGGTCAGTCTGGTATGGTAGCCGTTTCGTTTCAATCCCCGATCAACCGCGCGGTGCCTGGCCAGGGGCTCGGGGATCACAACCCAGACGACCACCGTTTCCGCACCTTGGTGCCGGGCGGCTTCACGCAGCTTCCGCCGGTCCTCCAAGAAGTTAAAATTGGTATCGAAGTCTACGTCTTTGCCTTCAGCCAGCAGTTCCTCGGTGCGCTTGTTCAATACGTCATACAGTTTTTTGCTTTCTTCTTCCGAATGTGTCGGCTGGCCGAACATTTTATGGCGTTCAGCATCGGACCATATGTGGACGGCCCCGGTGGCCTCATGGATAATTCTGGCGACGGTCGTTTTGCCTGAGCCCGGATAGCCGATTAACAGATACAGCGTTGGCTTACCCATCAAAAATCAATCCCTTTGTTGGCCAGGAACTTGTCGTCGAAGTGGTGTTTGAGCTTGGTCATTTCCGTGACGATATCGGCCCGCTTGATTAGTTTTTTCGGGAAATTCCGGCCGGTCAGGCACAGGCTGGTCTGCGGCGCCCGGGCGCCTATCAGGGCCTCCAGCTGCTTCTCGGTGATTAGCCCGTCATGCGCGGCGTTGTTGATCTCGTCGCAAATGACCAGGTCGAAGTCGCCGGAAGAAACGGCCTTCAGCGCCTCTTCGTAGGTTTGCGCCGCGGCCTGCCGGTGCTGCTCTTCGCTGATGTGTTGCTCGCTCAGTTCCCCGGCCTTGTAAAAGCCCTTGCCGCCTTTGTAAAAATACAGCTGGTCCTTATATAGCGGCTGGATATCACGGATAAACACGTGTTCGGAAACCCCCCAGTATTTAATAAATTGGATGAACGCCACCCGCCAGCGATTGCCTAAAGCCCGCGTCAGCAACCCGAGTGAAGCGGTGGTTTTCCCCTTTCCCTCCCCGGTATACACGACTACGACTGAGTCTTTGGTCTTGAAATCTTCTGATAGCATACTGCTCCCTATGGTACTATATTTTGCTGATCGATAGTTTGCGACCGGAAAAATATGTGGTAAAATATATATCTATTTAACTTGTAGGATATATCATGTCGGGAATGGAAGAGTTTAAAGGTTTGTCTGACGATGAGCAGAAAGCCGCCAAGGATCTTACGCTGGAAGCTATGCGTCGCAGGGCCGCCGAGCTGGGTGACCATTATCTCGCTGGATCCGATGCGGCTCCAGTCGAGGCGGGAGAGTCCGGCGCCGAAACCGGTGCTGACAGCGCGTACGACGAAGCTGGGCTAACGCTGCCGATAGCGGAAGAGCTGAGCCGTTTTCTGGCTGACCCTGACGGTAGTCCCAACCCCGATGTCGGGTATCTCGATTAGTTTAAGTCAGGCCGTGAGCTTTGAGGGAGGTGTCGATGCGCGGGCGGTCGAAGCCGATAATGATGTCGCCTGCCAGGTCGATGACCGGGATGCCCCGCTGGCCTGACTTCTCGACGGCTTCCATGCCTGCCTTCGGGTCCTGGTCGACATCTATGTACTTGTACTTTACACCGAGCTTATCAAAATAGTGCATTGCCGTATGGCAAAAAGCGCACCAGGGAGCTCCGTATACGATGATGTTTTTAGCGTCTGTCATAGTACTTCCATTATATCACTATACATTGTAAAGTAAAAGGTGTTCCGTGACTTCGCCCCAAGGGGTTGCGTGACATATATCACATCTGCTATACTAAGAAGGAATGAAACAGACGACAGCGCGGCACGCGCACTCGCCTATCACCGAATCATCAAAACCGACTGGGGAGGTGGGTCGCTCCGACAATTACCGCAAAGATTTTTTTGTAGCTGCCATGAATATGAGCTGGCAGCTGGCTGTTGTCGTGCTGGTGCCTATTATCGGCGGTTTCGAACTTGATAAGAAGCTGGACACCCTGCCGGCGCTCACCATCATCGGTTTTCTCGTAGCTATGGCCGGTATGGCGGCGGTAGTTTGGCGCCAGCTGCAGCTATTCAGCCCGCCGGTCCCGCATTCCCATAACGGCAAGGGGTCGCACGCGTGATCGCCGGTTTTGCCAGGACGTTTGCCGATAGCGGTCCGACTGTGCATGTCGCTCCGGCCCAAGTTTTCCAGCTGGGTCATTACAGCATCACCAATTCCATCCTGTATGGCTGGGTATGCGCCGTCGTGCTCATTGTCCTGTTTTCGTGGATAGCCAGGAAAGTCACTGTCAAGCCCAAGGGCGGTTTCGTACAAATAGTCGAGATCGGAGTTGATTTTATTACTAACACCGTGGAAGGCGCTTTTGACGACAAGAAAGTGGCCCGCAGATACGTGCCGTTTTTCGTTACGCTGTTCTTTTTCATCCTGTTTAATAACTGGCTGGGCTTGCTGCCGATCGTAGGCGAAGGCTTCCAGGGGCATAGCGGCGCGCCGCTGCTCCGGCCTTTTACCGGCGACCTGAACGGGACCTTCGCCATGGGCGTGCTGACCATGCTGCTGGTATATGGCGCTTCCATTAAAGAGTCCGGCGGCTTATTAAAGTACCTGCGTCACTTTTTCGTCGGCAGCCCTAAGAACCCCATGTTCTTCGCCATCGGTTTGCTGGAAATGTTCACGGACCTGACGCGCGTTATCAGCCTGAGCCTCCGACTTTTCCTGAATATCACGATCGGTGAGATCGTCATCGCCGTATTCTCATATCTGGGCCACGTGGCGGCTCCGGTTACCGCCCTGCCCTTCACGCTGCTGGAATTCCTGGTAGCTGCCCTGCAGGCGTATATCTTCGTTATTTTGAGTGTCATGTACCTGGCAATCGCGGTCAACCATAGCGCGTCCCATCCGGAGTCGGACGACTTGACCGAAGATGACGTTCCTGAAACAATGGTGGCACAGACGACCGCAACGGGGGGAAGTGTCCGTGGGTAGGGTTAGAATGTATTTAAATAAGTTAATGAATAAGGAGTTACAGTAATGGCAATAGCAGACGCAGTCAATACAGCAATTATCGGCAAAGGTCTGATGATCGGCGGCGGCTTTATCGGGCCGGGTATCGGCATCGGCCTGATTGGCGGCAACTATTTGCAAGCAGTCGGACGCAACCCCGAAGCGGCTAAGTTCCTTGGCCAGGCCCTGATTTTTGTGGCCATCGTGGAGCTGTTCGGCCTGCTGGCATTCGCCTCAATTTTCATTGTTAAGTAAGGAGCAAGAGTAAGACGCGCATGATACAAGCCCTCGCAATTTTCGGCGACAGTTCATCCGGCCTCGGAGCCCTCGGGTTCGACGGCCAGGCTTTCCTGATCCAGCTCATTACCTTCGTGCTGGCTTTTTTGGTGCTGCGCCGCTATGCTTTCAAGCCGATCATCAAGATATTGCGTGAGCGCCGCGAGACTATAGAGAGCGGTGTCAAGCTTGGCGAGCAAATGCAGAAGGAAAAAGCCGAACTGGCCGCCAAGGTGGACGAAGCGCTGCATAAGGCGCGGCAGGATGCCGACGGTATCATTGCCGGCGCCCAGGATACCGGCCGCCAGGCCATCCGCGAAGCCGAGGAGAAGGCCCGCGCCAAAGCCGAAGGTGTTATTGCCGAAGCCCAGTCGCGTATCGGCCAGGAAACGGCCCGTGCCCGCAAACAGCTTGAGCAAGAAGTGGTCGGCCTGATCTCGGACGCTACCGAAGCTATCATCGACGAGAAAGTCGATGCCAAGAAGGACGCGGCTCTGATTGAGCGCGCTCTCAAAGGAAGGCAGGCCGCCTGAAATGAAAGTCCGCCGTACCCGCATTGCCCAGGTGATCGCCGACCGCACGCTGAAAAAGGGTGTCTCCAAGCGGTTTAGCCGGGAGATTGCCGCGTATCTGCTGGCTGAGCATCGCACCGAGCAGCTTGACTCTATCGTACGCGATGTCCAGGCTGATTGGGCTGACGCCGGCGTCGTGGAGGTTATTGCCCGCAGCGCCCACCCGCTGACTTCGGCAGTCAGAGCCGACGTCACCAAGCAGGCCAAGCACCTCTACCCTGCCGCCAAACGGATCATTGTTACCGAAGCCATCGACCCCGCCGTAATCGGCGGCGTACGGCTCAGCTTCGCCGACCGCCAGCTTGACCTGAGCGTACAGGCGAAATTGAATAAGTTTAAACAGTTAACTACCGCCCCCGGGGGCCTGGAAAGGAAATAGCGTGCCCGAACCCGAACTATCAATTACCGGTTTATCAGAAGACATCAGGGCGGCAATCGCCGAGCTCAAGGAGCGCCCTGATATTGAAAGCGTCGGCATCGTTACCCGCGTTGGGGATGGCATAGCCTGGGTGTACGGCTTGAGCAAAGCCGGCTACAGCGAAATGCTGGAGATTGAAGGTACTTCCGGCCAGAACGTCACGGCGTTCGCGTTTAACCTCGGCGAAGACGAGATCGGAGCCGTACTGCTAGGCGACGATACCAGCGTCAAGGCCGGTGCCAAGGTCCGTTTGAGCGGCCAGGTGCTGGAGGTACCGGTAGGTCCCGAACTGGTCGGCCGCGTGGTCGATCCGCTGGGCAACCCGCTTGACGGCGGTCCGGCTATCAAGACCAAACAAACATACCGTGTGGAACGCCCGGCGCCCGGCGTACTGGACCGCAAGCACGTTAGCGAGCCGCTTATGACCGGTGTTATGGCCGTTGACGCGACCGTGCCGATCGGCCGTGGCCAACGCGAGCTCATCATCGGCGACCGCCAGACCGGCAAGACGGCCATCGCCGTTGACACGATGGTGAACCAGGCTCGGCAGAAGACCGGCGTCATCAACGTGTACGTGGCTATTGGCCAGAAATTATCAAAGATCGCCGCCCTGCAGGAGCGCCTCAAGCGCGAAGGCGTGATGGACCAGACAATTATTGTCGCTACCGGTCCGTCAGACCCGGCCGCCATGCTTTACCTGGCCCCATATTCCGGCTCATCTATGGGTGAGTATTTCCGCGACAATAAGCAGCATGCCCTGATTATTTACGATGACCTGACCAAGCACGCGCAAGCATATCGCCAGATGTCGCTGTTGCTTCGCCGCCCGCCGGGCCGCGAAGCCTATCCGGGTGACGTTTTCTATTTGCACTCGCGCCTATTGGAGCGCGCCGCCAAGCTGAGCGACAGCCTTGGCTCCGGCTCCCTTACTGCCCTGCCGATCATTGAAACCCAGGCCGGTGACATTTCGGCTTACATCCCGACTAATGTAATTTCCATTACGGACGGCCAAATCTTCCTGGAAACCAACTTGTTTTACCAGGGTATACGGCCGGCTATTTCCGTCGGTTTTTCGGTGTCGCGCGTCGGCGGCGACGCCCAGACAAAGGCCATCAAATCTGTCGGTGGCGGTCTCAAGCTCGACCTTGCCCAGTTCCGCGAATTGGCGGCTTTCAGCCAGTTCTCGACCGATCTGGATGCCGAAACCCGCCAGACAATCGAACGCGGCCAGCGTCTGACTGAGCTCCTTAAGCAGCCCCAGTACACTCCTTACGCTATCTGGGAAATGTACACCAGTCTGCTGGCTGCCACGCAGGGCTGCTTCGACAGCGTGCCGCTAGAGAAGATCAAGCCTGCCGAGGAAGCTCTGCACCGCGAGCTCAAGAGCAAGCACGCTAAGCTAGTCGAACAGCTCAATACCGGTGATAAGCCGACCGAGGCCCAGACCGATGCCGTTGTAAAGGTCGCCAAATCCGTTGCCGAAAGCTACAAAGAAGCGCCTAAAAGGGCCGCGAAGGCTGATAAGGAGTAGTTGACCAGTGGCCAGCACGATTGTCCTCAAACGCCGGATCACCTCTATTCGCGGCACCCGCCAAATTACCAAGGCCATGGAGCTGGTTAGCGCCAGCAAGCTGCGCCGCGCGCAGGAGTACGCCCTAGCCAGTCGTGATTATCGCGACCTGGCATACGACCTGCTAAAACGGCTCAACGCCATGGTCGAGGTCGAACGCCAGCCGCTGTTCCGCAAGCGTACCGTCAAAAGCCGCCTTTATATCATCGTGACCAGCAATACCGGCCTGGCCGGCGCCTACAATGCCAACATGCTTAAGCTGTTAACCGAAGCGCTGCACCGCGACCATCAGGACAAGGTCAAAAGCCACGTCATCACCATCGGTAGCAAAGGCGCCCAATTCGTACGGCGCCTGCACGATGTCGAGCTCACAGCCGTGTATCCGCCTTTTGGCGACCGTCCGACGGCCAACGACGTCCGCCCGCTCCTAAACAACGTCATGGACCATTACCGCGACGAATTGGCTGATGAGGTCAGTATTATCTACACCAAGTTTCAGTCGACAGTGGTGCAGATACCGCAAAACCAGCCGCTGCTGCCCGCCCCGGCGCCGGAAGACGAAGAAAAAGACGTACCGGTCAGCAATTTTGAGCCGGACGTCGAGACGGTCATCGAGCAAATAACGACCCGTCTGATTGAAGCCCAGATCT
>CAYLML010000027.1:0-8439 GCA_964384985.1 uncultured Candidatus Saccharibacteria bacterium
GACGACCTCGTCAACATCGCCATCGGCCGCGCTCGCGAAATCGCCGATCTGGTAGGGGCATGGCTGATAGCCGATACCTCGCATATCACCGGCCTGATTGTTGCTGGCGAACACCCGTCGCCGACAGGTATAGCCGACGTGATCACTACCACTACTCATAAAACCCTGCGAGGCCCGCGCGGAGCTCTCATACTTTGCAACGGCAACCCCTCAAATCCTCTCAAAAAGGCCCCGCGTACCAAGGAAAACCTGCCGACGCTTATCGACCGCGCAATTATACCCGGCTTGCAAGGCGGTCCGCACAATCACCAGACAGCCGCAATCGCGGTAGCACTGCGGGAGGCGGCCACACCTGAATTCAAAACATACGGCCAGCAAATAGTTAAAAATGCCAAACGCCTGGCAGACAGATTAAACAATAAAGGCTATGATCTGGTTACGGGCGGTACGGACAACCACCTCCTGCTTATAGACCTCACGAGCAAAAAAGTGAGCGGCGCGGAAGCTGAAAATGCCTTGGGTAAGGCTGGAATTACGGTGAATAAAAACACCGTGCCGTTTGAGCCCCGTTCACCGTTCGATCCTAGCGGTATCCGTTTAGGTACGCCGGCTCTGACTACTCGCGGCATGAAGGAAGACGAAATGGACCAGGTCGCCGAATGGATCGACCTGGCCATTGCCAACCATACGGACGAAAGCAAACTGCATGCTATACATGCGGAAGTCCGCGAGATGACAGATAAGTTCCCATTGCCTGCCGCGCAGCCTAAGAAAAAGAAATAAGTTCAGGTTCCTGTTCAAGCGTGATGCCGAATTTGGCCTGCACGGCATCAGTGATTTTTTGCTTGAAACTTAGCAAGTCGGCGGTGGATTTCGCAGTTTCGTTGACCAGAACCAGCGGCTGTTTGGGCCAGGTGGCCATCCCTGTTTCCTGGTCGTGGTAATCTTTGAATCCGGCCTGTTCGATAAGCCAGGCTGCCGAGAGCTTGGTTTTACTCCCTCCTGCTTTCCAATGCGGCATATTTTGGAATTTTTCATGCAGGTCGAAAAACCGGGACTCATCGATGATCGGGTTGGCAAAAAATGAGCCCGTATTGCGTACAACGGCAGGGTCGGGCAGCTTGCTATTGCGTATGGCGATAACCGCCTCGCGCAGCGCGGCCGGGGTATATTCCGTAATATTATTAGCCGCGAAATAGTCCTGGACACTGGCGTAAAACGGCGGCTGCGGGTTGCCCTTGCGGAGCCCAAGCGTAATACTCGTTATAAAAAAGCGTCCGCGGTCGGGTCCGGTTTTGAAGCGGCTGTTACGGTAGCTGAAACCGCAATCGGCGGCCGCAAGGTTTACAAACTTTCCGGTCTGCTTGTCAAATGCCTGTACTGTCGCTAAGGTCTGGGCAATCTCCTGTCCGTAGGCTCCGACGTTCTGGATAGGCGTGGCTCCGGTAGTGCCGGGGATCAGGCTGAGCGCCTCAATGCCGGTCAGTCCGGCAACGACGCTGCGCTCGACAACACGATCCCAAGGCTCGCCGCTGCCAAGCGTTAGGTATACGTTAGACTCATCCTCCTCAAAAACCTCGTAACCGGGTATTTCATCGATAATTACCAGGCCGGGAAAGCCGGCGTCACCCCAGATAATATTACTGCCGCCACCGATCATAACCGCCGGTAGTTGCCGCGCTTCCGCCCACGCCAAGGCTTCCCGGACTTCGGTACGGTCAGTAACTTCTACTAAATGGGCCGCCGGACCGCCCAGTCCCATAGTGGAATATGACGCTAAAGAAACGTTGTCGGCTATATGCATGTCATTTAAATTGTACCAGCTGGTCTTGCGCTTAGGGCCTGCTAGGGATTATTATGGTCTGGTATGAAAGAAGCAAACACACCGTACCATACTCTCGGCAGCCATCTTAAATACGTGAGGGAGCAATCCCGCCAAAGCGTTATGGAAGTATCCGGCGCCGTGGAAATCGAAGAAGAGCGTTTACGCCGTATAGAGGCCGGCGTCGAGCGTCCGGCCGAGGATATACTTTTGCTTTTAATTAGTCACTTCGGTGTCGCTGACCGAGAAGCAGTTCAGCTATGGGAACTTGCCGACTACGACAGCGACCTGCCCGAACAGATCAAATCCGATCATGCCGACCAGCAATTTAACGCGAAAAACGTTGTCATGCTCATAGGGTTTGATACACGCACTATCTACAGCGACGGACTGGACGTTTTTGCCAACGAGACCGGCCTCACGCTGAATTTTAGCCAGGCGACCGGCCCCTCCCAGCAATTGTCAGTGGCCAAGCTCGGCATGAGCTATGAGCAAGCGGAGCAGGTGCTGTATACGTTGGAACGTGCGCTGCTCCACGCCAAATACGTTGGCAATACGAAGCTTTTGCCTCCGTCAATCGAACCGCGCGATCCTCAGGTATAAGTTGTAAGATTTCTTACAGACCGACCGTGATATTAAGCATATGCTTCGGGTTATGCGAATAACAGATCAGCGCCAGGGCTAAAATAAAAAAAGGATCTCTTATGACCATTGAAAAAATGATGCAAAATCTCCACGCTATGGCGGAAAACACCGCCAAGCCGCTCCCTAAACTTAAGAAATAAATACCGGTCGCCGTCCGATGCTGTAGTATGTAAATCCGGCCTGTTTCATGATGTCCGGCTTGAAGATATTGCGGCCGTCAAATACCAGCGGCTGCTGCAGACCTGTGGCAATACGCGCAATGTCGCTGCCTGCGAATTCCGGCCATTCGGTGGCTACAAAAAGTGCAGCGGCTCCATCCAAGGCTTCGTATGGGTCGGAAACAATCCGTACGCGGCCGTCGCCGGCATAGAGATGCCGGACATTTTCGGCCTCTGCCGGATCATAGGCTGTGACTTCAGCCCCCGCCTCCAGCAGGGAATCAATGATGGTCAAAGCGGGCGCTTCACGGATATCATCGGTATTGGGCTTGAAGGCCAGGCCCCATAGCGCGAATGTTTTACCCTTTATGTCGCCGTTGAAGTGGTCAAGTGCCCGCTCTACCAGTACATGCTGCTGCTGGTCGTTGATGTCCATAGCCGCTTTAAGCAGCTTAAAGTCATAATCATGTTCTTCAGACATGCGCTTAAGGGCGCGGACGTCCTTGGGGAAGCAGCTGCCGCCGGCGCCAATTCCCGGGTAAAGAAATTTGTGTCCGATCCGGCTGTCGGCGCCGATAGCCTGCCGCAGCATGTCAACGTCAGCGCCCATTTTCTCGCAAAGGTGCGATATCTCGTTCATAAAGCTTATTTTGGTAACCAAAAAGGTATTGGCCGCATATTTCGTCAGCTCGGCGGTAGCCGGGTCGGTTACATACAGCGGGCGCTCACTGCTGGTAAACGGCGCGTACAATTCGCGCATCACGGCTTCGGCTTTTTGGCTGGTAACACCTACCACGACCCGCTCCGGTTCGGTAAAATCTTGTACGGCGAAGCCTTCGCGCAAAAATTCAGGGTTTGATACCACGTCAAAGTTTGCCGCACCCTTTTCACCAATTTTAGCCCGTACGGCTTCGGCAGTCCCGACAGGAACGGTGCTTTTGTCTACTATCACGCAATACTTGGACGGCAGGCAGCCGCCCAGTTGTCCGGCTACTGACAGCACGGCAGACAGGTCGGCCGAGCCATCTTCCATCGGCGGCGTCGGCAATGCTAAAAAGATAACGTCGCTGTCTTTGATGCCGTCGGCCAGGCTAGTCGTGAACGTTAACCGGCCTTCTTTAACAGTGCGCTGCATGATCTCCTCCAGGCCGGGTTCGTAGATCGGCATGACGCCCTTTTTTAAATTCGCTATCTTCTCCGCGTTGTTGTCGACGCAGACAACCTTATTGCCGCTGTCAGCGAGACAGCAGCCGGTTACCAGCCCGACGTAACCGGTGCCAATGATGGTTACATTCATTTGACCCATTATACATGGAGCTGTCTGTAGCCACGCTGTAGCCGCATGGTTATTTAGCTGCGGCAGCCGCGGTTCACGCCGGACGTGCCTTGGCTGGTTTTGGAGGCGCGTCTACCGGAGTCTCAACATCCCGTGTGTCACGGGCTATCAGGTAGATGGTGCCTACCAGTACCAGCGCGGCCACGCCCTGTATGAGGGTCAGTCCCTGATGCAGCCATATGTAGCCGATCACTACTGAAGATGCCGGCCAAGCCAGCTCAAGGATTGCCGAGCGCGAAGCCTTGACCCGTTTGAGCCCGAAGTAGTAAATGATCAGAGCCATCAGGCCGGTCGAGAACGTTATCGCCACCAGGTACGCGAACTGGTTCAAAGTAATGTGGCCGATATCCTTGGCGGTGCCTGATACTCCCGCGAAGAACAAGGCGAAGAAAGGCGTTATGCCGAAGCGCGCGGCGGTGATGTGGAATGAGGACGTGCCTTCCAGCGCGTACTTCGAAAATGCAGTGGAGATTCCCCAGCCTGCAGCGGCGCCGACGGCGAACAGAGCGGCTATAGCCGTGCCCGTGCCGGTTGAAAAATTAATGCCGCCATGCGGGAACGCCGTGAAGTAGGCAGCGACCAACGCGACGACCGACAAGCCTCCAAACCGCTTTGTCAGCGGCTCACGCAAAAGGATGGCTGACGCTGTAATAGCGAAGATCGGATTCAACTGCTGCAGCAGTATGACAACTGAAAACGGTATGTACTGTACTCGTCCCAGCGCTGCCGTGTACAAGATAGTCGCGCCCGCGCCCGATAAGAGCGAAACGACGGCTACGGCCATCCATTGGCGTCGGGTCAGCTTCTTGAACGCCCGCCAGGTTCCGAGGATGAACGGCAATATGACGATAAAGCCGAACATGTGCTCCCAGAACACGATGACCGGTGCCGGCAAAGTGTATAAGTGCCGCCTTAGCAGCCCGTCGACGCTCCAAAGCAAGGCCGCAAAAACCACGGCCGCAGAGCCGTATTTATTATATTTCATATATTTCCCTTTCTGTCGCCCTTTCCGGCAACACCCCGATTCATACCGGAGTCCCGACTATACGGTCGGCCCATGAATTGCACATGGTCATCCACTGCCATAAGAGGCGGTGGTCGACGGCTATACGTCCGATTGGCGAATTTCACGCCACCCACAGGATTAATTTGTTAAGTAGCAATATGATAACATAACAGGCCGGTTGCACAAGCTGCCCCAGATTGAGCCGCGAATATTACCAAAGGAACTCACGTACTACCGAGTATACAATGCTTCTCTCTGTTGTAGTTTTGCAGCCGCTCGTTCAAAAAGCCTCGCCACAGCTTCGCCACCGTAACGATGATTAAATTGGGTCAAAGAGATGCCATCCAGTTCCTCGTTCAACTTTTGGTACATTAAAGCCGATAACTCGCTGTCCCACGTCTGATGGGGATGCGCTGAGGCTAGGGCCCCCATCGAACAGCGGGGTTGTCCGTATACTCCCATACCGGCTCGCCGCCAACCGTAGGCATGGATATACGCGGCAGCATCCAGAAAGATACGTGCCGCTTGCAACCGGGTTCTGGAATAACGCATAATTTACAATTATAACAAAAAGTCATTTAGTATGGTACGCCCGGAGGGATTCGAACCCCCGACCCCCTGTTCCGAAGACAGGTGCTCTAATCCGCTGAGCTACGGGCGCTTGTAAGTAACGTATACTATGGTAACAGAGAAGGAGAAAATACAGAAGTGACTATCCGCAACCATGACGAAGCCAACGCCTTGCTAGCGGAATATGCACCCAAACAGCCGCCAGCGACCGACAAGGACCTGAAGTTTGATCAGGTCAAACAGTTAATGGCAGTGCTTGATAACCCACAGGACAAACTGCGTGTCATCCATATTGCCGGGACGAGCGGCAAGACATCTACTGCTTATTATGTTGCGGCCTTGATTGCTGCCGCGGGTAAAAGTGTAGGGTTGACTACCTCGCCGCACGTGAACGGTGTGAACGAACGCGTGCAGATAAACGGTGAACCGTTGCCTGAAACGGAGTTTTGCGGCGAGCTGACGGAGTTCATGAAAATCGTGCAAGCAACGGACCTTTCGCCATCGTACTTCGTGCTGCTGTACGCGTTCGCGATGTGGGTGTTTGTCCGCCGGGGCGTCGAGTACGGTGTTACAGAGACTGGTATCGGCGGCCTGCTCGATGCCACGAACGTTGCGACCCGCCCGGACAAAATCTGCATAATCACCGATATCGGGCTGGACCACACGGATTTGCTTGGCAGCACGCTTCCCGAGATAACGTCGCATAAAATAGGTATCGTCCACGAGCACAATCATGTGTTCATGTATGAACAGTCCGATGAAATCATGCGGATCGTACGCAAATGGACAACTCAACACCAGGCACCGTTGCATATTTTTGACGAGGGTGCTGAACGCCAAACGCAGCACCAGGCACTAGTCACTAGGCCTGTCTACCAGCAGCGGAACTGGCTGCTGGCGTATGGAACGTACCGCTATCTTGAAGAACGCGACAGTCTCAAACACTTAACAGGTCAAGTATTGCGCCAAACCCAAACAGTTCAGGTTCCGGGGCGTATGGATATCAAGCATATCAAAGGTAAGACCTTAGTTATGGACGGCGCCCATAACGTCCAAAAGATGACGGCGTTTATCGGCAGCTTTCAGCGCGCGTACCCGGGCGTGAAGCCTGCCGTGCTTCTGGGCGTCAGGGATACCAAAGACTATGATGGTCTGATACCGCTTATGATTTCATTTGCCAGCCGTATCATTGTGACGACGTTTAGCGCTATTCAAGACGCGCAAATCCATTCGACAGACCCGGAAGAACTTGCGAGGACGTTGCGGCATGCGGGCATGAAACAAGTCGCGGTGATGTCCGACCAGCACGAAGCCTTCCAAGCCTTGCTGGAGACGCCCGAGCGGGTGTGTGTTATCACCGGTTCGTTTTACTTGCTTGGTCAGATACGGAATAATGAGCAAATATGATACGACTGATTGCCGCTATCGATCGAAAACGGGGAATCGCTAAAAATGGCGCTATGCCTTGGAAAATACCGGAAGACGAGAAATACTTTACCGAGCAAACAAAAACCCATGGCGGCAATGTCCTAACCGGCGGCACGACATTCCGCAATACGTACAATAACCGGCCGCTGGTTGATCGCCAAAACTACATCCTGACACATGATGACACGTCCATACCGGGGGCAATTGTCGTTCACGATCTGGCGAAGTTGCTGGAAGGATTTAAAACGAAAGACTTATGGATTGCTGGCGGCGCAAAAGTCTTCCAAGAAGTACTGGATCTTGGTATGGCCGATGAACTGTACCTTACGCATATTGACGACGACTTCAGCTGCGACCAGTTCTTCCCGGAATATGAACACGCCTTTAAGCTTGCCGAACAGAGCGAATCCCGCGAACAAAACGGCCTTAGGTTCACCTATGCCAGATACGTTCGTAAATAAGGTCGGGCTAGGGCAGCGTAGATATGTGCCACACGCCTAGCAGCACCAGAATGGTCATTAGCGCGGCGGCGGCAAAACAAACGATGGCGGCTATCAAAGCTATCTGACCCACGACTGAGAAGGCGTACGCGTCTCCCAGCAATATGCCGCGCAGGGTTTCACCTTGGAAGAGCGTCTGGGCTTCCTGTTTCAATTGGGCATTGCCTGGGTCAGCCTGCAGCTGGTTGCTGACCTGGGCATACGTTTGGCCGTTGGCTACCTTGGACAAGTGGACGGCTATAAAATGATTGGCGTACGCCTTGGCTTGCGGCCCGGTCAATAATTGCTGGCCGGCATACTTGTTAAGATATTGGCTGATCTGCGGATCGGCTAAGGCCGGACTGCCTTTGGCCGGAAAATAGATCTGCTGCGCGGATAGCTCGTTGCGGACGTTTGAAGCCGTAAAAACATAGGCCCATGAAGCCAGGCCGCCCAATATCACCAGTGTAATGGCTATGACGAAACCGCTCGAAGTCAGCAGTTTATCCATTGTCTTGCGTTTGTTTCTTTTGGGCATTTTTATCCTTATGTTTATCTTCGCACATCATACAGCCAGATAGGTACGGTAGCAACCGTGATACCTGTCACTGGCGCCAATACATCAGGAACGCGGCAATTTATGCCGGGTAAACTCCACGAGTCCCTCGGGCGTGTAGCCCACCCTGGTAAATCCATGGGTATCGAGTGTTTTCAGGGCTGGCATGTTGCTCATATCGATGGCAGCGTGGAGATGAATTAAATCTTCAATTTGCGGCTGCTTCAGCACGTATTCTACTAATTCCGAGCCTATTCCGTGACGTCGTTCAGCCGAGTTGACCCGGCACTCCAGGTAACCGACATGCTCTTTGTTGAGCTGAACAGTCGCTACCGCCAGTACCATATTGCCGCGCATGACTGCCCAGCCGAACGTATCAGATGTTGAACCCAGTGACGGAACGGGCAGTTTCAGTAATGTTTTGGCTGCGTTTTGGCTG
>CAYLML010000028.1:0-8360 GCA_964384985.1 uncultured Candidatus Saccharibacteria bacterium
CGGTGCTTATCGGTACTGTTTCCATCGAGAAAAACGAGGCGCTGGGCCACATGCTCAACAAGGCCGGGGTGCCTCACCAGGTGCTCAACGCCAAGAACAACGAACGCGAGGCTAAGATCGTCGCGGGGGCGGGCAATAAGGGCGCAGTCACGCTGGCTACCAACATTGCCGGCCGCGGTACCGACATCGTGCTCGGCGAAGGCATTAAAGATCTTGGCGGCCTTTTTGTTCTCGGCAGCGAGCGGCATGAATCCCGCCGCATCGACAACCAGCTGCGCGGTCGTTCGGGGCGGCAGGGCGACCCCGGTATCACGCAATTCTTCGTGAGCACCGAGGACGACCTGATGCGTATTTTCGGCGGCGACAAGATCAGCAATGTAATGAACCGGCTCAACGTCGACGACGACACGCCCATCGAAAACCGAATCATCAGCCGCAGCCTGGAAGGCGCGCAGAAAAAGGTTGAGGGCTTCCACTTCGACCAACGTAAAAGCGTCGTGCAGTACGACGACGTCATGAACCGCCACCGCAAGGCTATCTACGCCATGCGCCGCGAAATCCTGCGCTCCCAGAACATCAGCAAACGTATCCGTATCATGATCGACGACGAGGTCCATATGCTGGCTGTCTCGCCGGAGGTTACCAGCGAACAGTTCGAAGACATCCTCAAGGAGGTTTTCCCGTTCGAAGAAGCCGTGCTTGACCGGCTGTTCGATTCCGACGCTACGAAGTTCGAAAAGGTACTCAAGACCGAAGCGGCCGAGCTGTACGAGGCCCGCGAAACGGCTTTCACTAAGGATATCCTGCGCAAAATCGAACGTGATGTCTACCTGCAGATCCTCGACAACCTCTGGATGCAGCACCTGGAAAACATGGACCACCTGCGCGAAGGCATCCACTGGATGAGCGTGGGCCAGCAGGATCCGCTCGTGGAATACCGGCGCCGCGGCCAGCTGCTATTCGAGGATATGCAAAATACACTGCGCCACGACGTGGTGCGCACGCTGTTCCATGCCCAGCCGATCACCCAGGAAGAACTGGACCGCGCAACTGAAACAGAGCTTACGCTGGCGGCGCGCGGCTCCGTCGACAACGCTTCGCAGATCGTGACAAACGAGGTTGAGTTTGAATCGTCCGATTTTGATGATAAGCACGAAGCACAGACGGCCAAGAAAAAACTGTCTACCAACCGCAAGAAAGCCCGGAAATCCGAGCGGAAGCGCAAAACCGCCGCCAAGCGCAGGAAGAAATAATTTGAAACATACGGTATCCGAGGTCGTGCTTAAGAATGGCGCCAAGGGTTTAATAATCCATATCCCTAGCGCTTCGGTGATGACGTTCGACGTCAATTTTCGGGCCGGGGAATACTTGGTGGAGCCGTCAAAATGGGAGGTGCCGCACCTGATGGAGCACGTGCTGCTCGGGGCGAACGAATTTATACCGCGCGCGCGTGATTTCCAGGCCGAACTCGAGAAGAACGGAGCCTACAGCAACGCCACAACGGGAGTGTATGACATCACCTATGAGGCGGAATGCGCCGATTTTGAGTGGGACCGGGTGCTCGGCCTTCTTATTATCGCTATTACCAAACCGCTGTTCCTGGAGGAAGAATTCGCGGCCGAGTTCGGCAACGTGCAGGAGGAAATGGCCGCCCGCAGCAACAACCATTTCCGCCGCCTCAGCCTCGAAATGCGCAAGAGTCTGGGACTGATAGCCAAAACCGACGGCGAGCGCTTGGATCTCATGGCTAACGTGACAGTGGATGATGTCCGCGAGCATTACGTACGCACGCATTTTTCACCGAACATGCGGTTCGTAATCGCCGGCAATATACCGCCCGCCCGCAGAAAATCAATTACTAAGCTTTTAGAGGCTATAGAACTGCCGGAGCAGGGCAGGCGGCTGCCGCTGCCGCACGAACGCCCCAAGCGGCTGAAACGCCCGGTATACGTGCCGAATGACACTGTCGAAAACCTGTATTTTTATATCGATACCTTCATCAAGCGTCGTTTAAGCGAAGCGGAAACCGACGCCCTGAGTATTATCAACACTATGCTGACCGAGACGCTATATTCGAAAATACTCGGTACGGCCCGCGAACGCGGCTTGGTGTACGGCATGAACTCGGGGCTGAGCAATACTAAAAGCGTGAGCAACTGGTGGTTCGGCGCGCAGGTTTCAGATAAAAACGCTCGGCCATTACTGAAGATTACCGTGGATGAACTGCGAAAGGTGCTGGCCGGCGAAATTACGGACAGTGAGCTGGAGACGACCAAGCAGTACGCCCTCGGCCGCTTCCAGCGCAGCGCCCAGACGGTGGGCGGCACCGCGGCCGGCTACGCCGGCCGCTACTTCTTCGACGGTGAGATCGACAATTATTACCGGATCCCGGAACGTATTCGCGCCGTCACCAAACGGCGGATCATAGACGTTACCCGCGCCATGTTCGCCGACGATGTCTGGGGCTTCGGTACCCTGGGCAATTGCGGTGATGCTTTCGCTGAACAGCTGCGCCAGGACATATCCAGCCTGTGGAGCGCCTAAGAGCGCTACTTGTTGCGTTGCTTCAATTCTTCCGCTTTGAGCGCGTAAAGAGTTTTAAGCTGTCGTCCCAGAAAGCGTCTCCTGCGACCATCGAAAGAGTTTTTCTCGCGGTGCGTGTAGAGGCGGCCATATAATGTCGTAGTTCTGCCATCCCGCGTTAGAGCCTTGTTCCTGAAGGCGGTCTCGACGGCATTCGTCTGAAGCTGACCGGCTTGGCTATACCGGGCTTCCGAGGTTTTCCAATCGATGCCGCCGTGAGGCAGGCGCGGCACCAGGGTTAGCTCTATAAGTTTGGCTTCTTTGCGGTCCAGGCCCCGATAGATATCGGCCGAATAATATTCGGGTATCGGCAAGCCGCTTTCCATGAGGGTCAGGCCTATATCCATGGCTTTTTGCTGCGTGTCGGCTTTTGCCGGGTCTTCAAAGAAAAATGACGCTTGTACCAGGCTGCAGGCCGCCATGGCGTCGGCTTTCAGCAAGTCGCTAATAATGCCGGCCGCCGCCGCGCTGGTTACTTCTTGGGCGGGGTCGAGTCCACGCATGGCCAGCATATGCAAGCGGTCGATGAAACGTACGGGATCTTTGCGGACGATCTCGCTCATAGAACGTTGCAGCACACCGGTTCCTCTTAAGATATCCGCCGCGGCTTCCGGTTCGGGAGCGGCATCTATCGCGGAGAACCAATGCTCGACTATTTCTTCGCTCAAGTCTTCGTGCAGGCCGTAACCTAGCGTCTCCGTGAGCGCGGAGTCTATCTTACGGGCATAAGCGGCGGCGATCGGGAAGGCCCGACTCTCTTCGTTGCTCGCAGTGAAGGCCGACACATGCCGGACCGCCTCTATGTCGTTAACCAGCCTGCGCGGATTATTCAGGAAAGTCAAAACCTGGTCGTTGATCTTCAGCGGAAAGCCTTTGTACCGGGCGATACGCACGCCGTCGGGGGTCTCGCTGCTGCTCAGGGTCGGCACAAGGGCGAGGAAGCCCGTGAAATCGAGGTCGGGGCGGTCTTCTTTTACTCCGGCTATAACGGCCTCTATTTGCGCGTCGCGCTCGGCTGCGTGCGCTTCACGAGCTTCTTCTTCGGCTTTTCGCCTGCGTTCATACTCGTCTTGCAGGCTGGTGGTCGCCTCCGGCGCTTCCGCCATGTCCAGACCGCCGCTCAGCCTGTTTAACAGGCTGAGCTTGGTATTTTTGGCCCTATCGCGCAGGAAGGGCGCGGCTTCCGCATGCATTTTAATCCATTGCAGGCCTTGCAAGGCTAAATCAGTATCTATGCCTGCTAGCTGAACGCCGCCAGGGGTTTGATAGAGGTAGACCTCTTCCAGGGCCTCGGCTATATCTGGTTGGGCCAGCAAGGGTCCGTCCGGGAGCTTCCTGTAAGCGAGGGGATCAACGCCCGCGCCGTCTCTAAAACCGGGATTACCAGAATAAGCGGCCCGCGCCTGGCGGTCATGCGGCCAGAAATTATCAATACCGACATGCCTTTCGTCCTCGGGTATATCCGCGGCGCTCAGATGCTGAACCTCTGACATAATTAATTATTAAACCAAAAAATAGCTAAAAATACAAGCATATGGATTGTTTTTGCTTTATACTAGGAGCATGGATATAAAGAATCGGGCCCTTGCTTTGCAGCGTGAAGTTGCCGCGGCTATGAAGCGGCTGGATATTGATGGCCTGGGCAAGGAGCACGACAAACTGCTGCAGGAGAGCCAGAAGTCGGATTTTTGGAATGATTCCCCTGCGGCTCAGTCGACCATGCAAATGATCGCCAAGCTCAACGAACGCGTGAAGCCGTGGCAGGACCTTGCCGCCAGTTTGGGTGATATCGTGGAGCTTAGCAGCGGTAATGACAAGTCGCTGGAAACCGAACTGGGGCAGCAGCTTGCCGCCGCCGGCACGCAATTTGATGGGCTCAAGGCCGAGCTCAAGTTCAATGGCCCGTACGACGACCATGACGCGATAGTGAGCATCTACGCCGGCGCCGGCGGCACCGACGCGCAGGATTGGACACAAATGTTACTCAGAATGTACACCCGCTATTTTGAAAATAACAGATGGAAGGTCATAACTGTAGACGAATCGCCCGGCGATGAGGCCGGCCTCAAAAGTGTCACGTTGGAGGTCTCCGGCAGCTTCGTTTACGGCAAATTAAAGGGCGAACATGGCGTTCACCGGCTGGTGCGCCTCAGCCCGTTCAATGCCGACCACCTGCGCCAGACCAGCTTCGCGAAAGTCGAAGTCGTGCCAATGGTCGACAAGCCGGAAGACTTGCAGATCGACGAAAAAGACCTGAAAATCGATGTCTACCGCAGCGGCGGCCATGGCGGGCAATCAGTTAATACTACAGATTCAGCGGTAAGGGTCACGCACATACCCACCGGCCTGACGGTTGCCATCCAGAATGAACGTTCCCAGCTGCAGAACAAGGAAACGGCAATGACCATATTGCGGTCGCGCCTCGCCCAGCTCCAGATGGAACAGCATGCCGAAAAGCTCGAACAGCTCAAAGGTCCGAACCAATCCGCGGAGTGGGGCAACCAGATCCGCTCATATGTGCTACATCCTTACAAACAAGTCAAAGACCTGCGCACTAAATACGAGACATCCGATCCCGACAAGGTGTTAGACGGAGGCCTCGACCCCCTAGTCGACGCCTATCTGGAACACACCCTGAACAGCTAGTTAGGCTGCGTTAGCACGTTGCTCAAGACCTCTGATTGTTTCCTCAGCTTGTTCAGCCTCGGATTCACTAAATGGAGACCGCAACCGCAGACCCGTAACAAGCGTTATTAAGACCTTCATTTGCTGTTCAGGCGACAAGCCCGGTTTTTCTGTGGCGCTGTTGTCCAGCGGGTCGCTATGAGGTCCTCTGATATGGGCTAAGGCCATGCGTGAAAAAATACTTCTGATTTCGTTCCAGCCTACGGCGATAGGCACATGACTCTCAAGCCTGGACGTAACATTATTCTTAAACCCAACGTAGCCGTGCTCTTCTGCGTAACCCATTTTGCTCGGAGCTCTTTGTTCGCTGTGCAGTACGAGCCTGTCACCCATCATTGCCGGAATGAGTCCGTCTTCCAGAGTAGCGTTTCTCGAATCGACATTCACTTCTACGATAGCTGTTGACGCGGGCAAGCTCAATTGGCGCTCGGTAATCATGATAGCCTCTCCGCCGCGGGCTACTATATTTGGAACTTGGCGCACGGCTGAAATCAGACGCATCGGCTCACCGTTTACTTCTACCAATGATAGCGAGGTCTGCGGCGATCGCTCATAAGGGAACTCTTCCAGGTTCGCCGGCCCGCTACTTATTGTGGACATAACCGGTACACGAAACCTGGCAAGGTCTTCCTCGTCGCCATCTTCCGGGCCAGCACCGGCTTGGGCTATGCGATCCAACAGCCTGCCCACAGGCCGGAAAACGTCTGGCGTGAAAGCATCTGCTCCGCGCCAGTGCATCAGGGCTAAATTGGCCTCACCCTCGAAAACAGGGGCTTCAGGGTCTATGCCGGATACGGCGATGGCCACGTCATATGTCGCGCGCCGGGCTTCATCGGCACTGTTAACCGTTCGGGCATGAGCCGCGTCAGCCTTCTCCATTATACCTTCAATCAAATGCATAACTACTCCTTTGACCCCTATTATTTGCCGTTCTTATCGAATATGCAAGCACTAGAAGTACGCGTTTTTGCTATAATAGAGTTAATGATTCTGCTCGATAGGGTGACAAAAAACTACCCGCGCACTGAAGGCGCGGCGGCATTGGAGCGTATTACGCTGCATGTTGACCCTAAGGAATTCGTGATCGTGGTGGGGCAGAGCGGCGCCGGAAAGACCACGCTTCTCAGGCTGCTTACGCGCGAAGAGCGGCCGACATCCGGCAAGATCGTTGTCGGCGGCATCGATTATGACAAACTCAAAGACAAGGAAATCCCGATGCTGCGCCGTAAAATCGGCGTGGTATTCCAGGACTTCAAGCTCCTGCCGAACAAGAACGTCTTTGAGAACGTGGCGTTCGCGCTTGAAATTGTCGGTGTTTCCAACCGCGAAATCCGCCACACCGTCCCCAAAGTGCTCGACATCGTTAACCTGAAGGGCAAAGAAAAACAGATGCCATGGCAGCTGTCCGGTGGCGAGCGCCAGCGGGTTGCCATCGCCCGGGCCATCGTGCGCCAGCCACGCATTCTGATCGCCGACGAACCGACCGGCAACCTCGATCCTAAACACGCCTGGGAAGTCATCAAGGTCCTCGAAAAGATCAACCGCTTTGGCACCACCGTACTGCTCACCACGCACAACCAGGAGATCGTTAATAAACTGAGGCGGCGTGTCATTACCATCCAGCACGGAAAAATCACCAGCGACCGTGCTAACGCCACGTATAGCGGGAAAGCATAAACATGAACCAGCGGCTCATCACATCTTGGCGGATTATCCATAGCGGCATAGTCAATTTTATGCGCAACGTCACTTTGGCAGTGGCCGCCATTGCCGTGATGGTAGTGACGCTGACTATCGTGCTGTTTTCGGTGATTACGAACGCCACCTTCGAAAACACTATCGCCCAGATCACCAATAAGATAAGCGTGTCGGCATACCTGAGCGACAGCACCACGGAAACCCAGGCCAAACAGCTCGTTTCGCAGCTGCGGCACCAGCCTGAGGTCAGAAGAGTCGTATACCTCAATAAGCAGCAGGCGCTGCAGAACTATATAAGCCAGAACAAGGGCAACCAGAACCTCGTAGTTGCTGCCACCGAAGCCGGCAACCCGATTCCGGCTACCATCCAGGTGTACCCGCGCAACCTAAACGAGGTGCAGGCTATCAAGACATTTTTGGTACAGCCGGCCAACGTTAAACTTCAGACTGCCGACTCGCCGTCGTATAACGGCGACCGCAAAGAGGCCATCGACAATATAACCCACGCCACCAACGTCCTCCGCAAGATTGGAATCGTGACTGTCGCGGTGTTCGCGGTCATTTGCGCTCTGATCATCTTTAACACCATCCAGATGGCTATCTTCAACCGTCGCAGTGAAATCACCATCATGCGCTTGCTCGGCGCCGGCACGGCGTATATACGTGGCCCGTTCGTGGTAGAGAGCGCTATCTACGGCTTGCTGTCGGCGATATTTTCGGTGCTCATCGTGAATTCCGTGTTCCTGGCGTCCAGCGGCGCGCTTCAGGCCAGCAGTCTCGGTTTGCTCGACATCAACTACGCCAACGAATATTTTGACGCTCATTTCTGGCAGCTTTTGACCCTGCAAATCGCTATTGGTATAATTATTGGAACGGTATCTGCGACCATAGCGACCCGCCGTTACTTGAAATTTAAAACCAAGTAAATTCAGCAACAATAAACCAATTTTGATCGCCAAAGGGGGTGGATACTTGATTTTATATGATACAATCGTATATAGCATAAACAAAACCAAAAACATGCTAAAACCAAAACATATATCGAACCGGTTTAATAAAGTGCGAATAATTGTGGCGCCTTTGCTGTTGATAGCCTTGGTGAGCGGCGCGCTTGTCGTGCATGTCCATGCCGACCAGTATGATGAACAGATCAAGGCTTTGAGCGCCGACAACGCCGCGAAAGCGGGCGTTCTCAACGGCTTGGAATCGCAGGCCGGCAGCTACCAGGCGGTGATCGACCAGTACCAAACCCAGATAGACGCCATACAAGGCCAGATCAACGCCAATCAAGCCCAGCAGGCCAGTCTTCAGCAGCAAATTATCGACAAACAAAACGAAGTCATCCAGCAAAAAGCCTACCTGAGCGAGGATATACGCACCATGTACGTGGACGG
>CAYLML010000029.1:0-8050 GCA_964384985.1 uncultured Candidatus Saccharibacteria bacterium
TACGGTCTAAATCTTCATGGGCGTGCAGCAGCCTTACATAATCCATAAAGTTCACAACTTTCTCTCCTTCAAAAAATTACCGAGCATATGTTTGCCCTCGGGCGTGGCAAATGATTCCGGGTGAAACTGAAGCCCGAACGTCGGGTAATCGGCATGATGGAAGGCCATAATGGATCCGTCATCGGCCACCGCGTCAATAACTAATTCCGGCGGCATCGTGTCAGGATCTACTGCCAAGGAATGGTACCGCATAACAGTAATTTCGGGCGGCAGTCCGCGCAGCAGCCCCTGGCCGTCATGTTTAAAGGTGCTGGTTTTGCCGTGCATGATGACTGGAGCCTTCACTACCTTGGCGCCGAAGGCCGCGCCGATGCCCTGATGACCAAGGCAAACGCCCAGAAGCGGGTACTCGGTGTAGCGTTCGCGTATCACCTGCGCTGAACCGCCAAAATACGCCTCGTCTGTCGGATCGCCGGGACCCGGCGAAATCACGATATGGCTGAACACGCCGGTACTGATGTCATCAAAAGGCACCTCGTTATTTCTTGCGACAGTTACTCTATCTGTCAGCTCGCCGAGATACTGGTACAGGTTATACGTAAAAGAGTCGAAATTATCTATCAGCAGTACGTGTGTCATGAAGCATTCTCCGCAATAAACGGACGCATAGCCTTGTCCATGGCCGCTTTCTTTTCGCCGATTTCCTGGTGCTCGCGGGCGGCATTTGAGTCATAAACTATGCCGGAGCCCGAATGCATGAATAACGTATTGCCGACGGCATTGACCGAACGTATGTTGACGGCATGTACGGAATCGCCGTTATAGCTGAAGTAGCCGATCGTGCCACCGTACGGGCCGCGCTCATACCCCTCCAGTTTGCTGATCATCTTGATGGCTTCAATCTTCGGGGCACCGCTCAGCGTACCCGCAGGAAAGCTAGCCGGCAGGGCATCGAATGCGTCCTTATCTGCTTCCAGCTGCCCGGAAACAATCGATGATATGTGCTGAACGTGGCTCAGTTTTTTAATATACATCAAGTCATTGATACGTACGGAACCGATACGGCTGATGCGGCCGACGTCGTTGCGTGCCAGGTCAACCAGCATGCTGTGTTCGGCAATTTCCTTCTCGTCCTGCAATAATTCCTGCGCCAGCTTGGCGTCTTCCGCATCTGTTTTGCCGCGCCGGATTGTCCCCGCTAGCGCCTCCAGATACACTTCTTGACGGGAATTAGTGCGGGCCAGCAGTTCCGGGCTGGCGCCAAGCGTAATAATATTGCCAAACTTCAGGAAGAACATGAAAGGCGACGGGTTGATGCGCCGCAACTCGGCATATAGGGCCAGCAGGTCACCATCAAAGCCATACTCATAGCGGTTGGCCAGCACCACCTGGAACACCCGGCCGTTTTGGATGTCGTCCCGGGCCCGGTTGACCATGTTGTCGTACTCGGCTTGGTTTTTTTTGGCCGGGCCGGGCTTGATGCGCAGCGTACCGGCAGCAGCGCTGCCGTTTTCATACAGTTCTGAACGGTCTTCTCCGTAATAAAAATAGTCCGGCGCTTTGTCTGGCCGGAAGATGAGCCCGTCTTGATATTCGGCAAATTCAAAATCAAAAAATTCCCGCCGGTAAGGAAACTCCAGGCTTGGTTCGGCGTAGTGGATCGCCTCATGGGAGAAATAGCCGACCAGCCCGCCGACATAGCCATCAGGCAGCGAACCGTCGAATACCATGCGTTCACGCATGGCTTCATACGGGTTGCCGGATATGTGCCGCTGTTTGCCGTCAACATAAAATACGCCTTCTTTTGCCGCCAACCGTTCCTTGGGAGCCACCCCTATGTAGCTCTGGCTCGTCGTTTGCGGCTGGTAGGTATCGGCCAGGGTCTCCAACAGGAAGCAGTAATCGTGCTGGCCGGCAAGTCCCCTGAATACCTCAAGCGGGTCTTTCGAAAGCTGCGTAGGCTTCGTCTGCAGTTTCACAGTTTGGCTCCGGTGAGTCCGGCCGCGTATTCCAGCGTCTTGCCAAGGCCGGAAGATTGCAGTTTTTTAATAATGGCGCTGCCCACGACTGCTATGTCGCCGTAGCGCAAAACATCATCGACATCTTTCGCTGTCGCTATGCCAAAACCGATCATAACTGTCGCGTTTGACCCCCTCCTTACCTCGGCCACAAAGCGATCCAGTTCAGCGGTGCCCGCATAACTGCTGCCTGTTATACCCCGCCGGCTGGTCACATAGACGTACTTTGGGCCGGCTCGCAGCAACGCTGCCAGGCGTTTAGATGACATGCCCGGGCTAAGTACCGGCACCAGCTCAAGCCCATATTTGCGTACAAGAGAAACGAGCTGTCCATGCTCGGGGCTTTCATACGGTACATCAGGAATAATCAAGCCCCTGGCGCCACAGTCGGCAGCTGCGCGGCAAAATGCTTCAATCCCCTGGTGCTGTACTTTCTGCAAATAACTCATGATGTATACATCCCTGTCCAGACCTTGCTCGCGTGCTTTGGCAATGAGGCTAAAACTGCCCGTCGTGGTCATACCGCCCGCCAATGCTGCGTCGTTGGCCTGCATAATAGTTTCGCCGTCGGCGATGGGATCGGAAAACGGTATCTGTACTTCGATTGCCGTCGCTCCGGCCTCCTGCAGGCCGCGCATCAGCTGCAGGCACGTATCTGCATCCGGATAGCCAGCCACCACGTGGCACATCAGCGACCTACTCATATGACTGGACCTCACGCTCCAAAAAATCGCGAAATTCGTCGCGGCTGAAATGTTTTGCAAGAGTGAACAGGTCTTTATCGCCCCTGCCGGAAACATTAATGACTACTGTTTTATCCTTCGGCAGCTGAGCGGCAAGCTTTAGTCCGTACGCTACGGCATGGGCTGATTCCAGCGCCGGAATGATACCTTCGCTCAGCGCCAATGTTTTAACAGCTGCCAGAGCTTCAGCGTCCGTGATGCGCTCGAAGGCTACCCTGTGGCTATCCGCCAGCTCTGCCAGCTCCGGTCCTATACCTACATAATCCAGGCCGGCCGCGATGCTGCTGGTCGGCGCCGTATTGCCATCCGGATCCTGCAGGAAATACGACTTGTAGCCCTCCATGATACCGACTTCAGAGCCTGGAAAGCGCGCGGCATGCTCGCCGTAACGCTTGCCCTTGCCGCCGGCTTCCACGCCGACCAGTTTTACTTCGGGTTTATCCAGAAACACGTAAAAAGCTCCCAGAGCATTGCTGCCACCACCGACACAAGCCACAACATAGTCCGGCAGTCGGCCGAGCTGCTGATTGATCTCCCGCCCGATAATCGCCTGGAAGTCACGGTTCATACGCGGGTAAGGATCCGGCCCCAAACAGGACCCAATCAGGTAATGCGTATTTTCAGCGTTCTGGAGCCAGTCGCGGATAGTAGCGCTCACGGCGTCAGTCAATGTTTTGGACCCGTGGGTGACCGGACGGACGGTCGCGCCGAGCAATTCCATAAGGACAACGTTCGGGCGCTGGCGCTTCATATCGATTTCACCCATATATATAACGCATTCAAAGCCGAGTTTCGCAGCTACTGTCGCGGTCGCTACGCCGTGCTGGCCGGCGCCGGTTTCGGCGATCAGCCGTGTCTTCCCCAGGTGCTTGGCTACCAGCGCCTGGCCCAGGCAGTGGTTAATCTTGTGGGCCCCGGTATGGTTCATACCCTCGTTTTTAAGGTATAGCTTGGCACCTCCGGCCTTTTTGGTCAGTCTGTCTGCATATATCAACGGAGTCGGACGACTGTTATAGGCGGTCTGGAGTTCATGCAGCTCATCTTTGAAATCCTTGGTGTCCTTAATTTTATCGTACATGGCAGCCAGCGCTTCCAATTCGCCCTGGAGCATCTCTGGCACGTAGCGGCCGCCGTAGTCACCGAAATAACCGTTCATTGACTTATTTCCCGGCCTTCGCACCAACTGTGGCAGTGCCCACCATTTCGCTTATGGCTTTCTTGATATTTTTTGCCTTCATAAAGCGGCTCCCAATAAGAGAAGCATCAGAAACTTTTGAGGCACGATTCAAGTGCGATCTTTCCGAAATGCCAGACTCCGCTACCTTTGCATATGAATCGTCAAGTTCATTCAATAATGAGTGAAGCTCACGATTGGTCTTAAAAGTTTTCAAGTCTCGGCAATTTACACCTATAATTTTTGCATTTGTGGACTTAACGATTTCAAGTTCTTCTTTGTTGTGTACTTCAACAAGTGGTTCTATGCCAATTTCATAGCCTAGATCAATCAGTCTATTCAATTTTGAGATATCATTTTTGAACAAGGCTGCAATCAATAAGTATGCCTGCGCCCCCAGTACCTTCGATTCCAGAACTTGATAAGAGGACAATATAAAGTCCTTGCGCAATATTGGCTTGTTATGCCTATTGTTCTTTACGAAATAGGTAAGTACTTCATCGCTGCCAAGAAAATAGTCTTCTTCGGTAAGAACTGATATAGCAACGACGTTTGGAGATGATTGATATGCTTTATTAATTTCTTCTAGCGAGAAGTTCTTGCTTATAATATCGGCGCTCGGAGATGCCTTTTTTACTTCAGCAATAATTTTAGGTTCTACTACACTTGCCTTAAGAGCGTCAAAAAAACTGGGTCCCTGAAAGAGCTTTATTGCATGCAGTTCTTTTTCTAGCTCTTCGTACGGCTTACGTCTCTGCCTTGCCTCAACGTGCTCTTTCTTTTTTGCGATTATCTTAGCGAGTTTTTTATTGTCGATAAGTGTTTCACTGTCACCGCTCTCATTATAATCTTTGAGTACTTTAAACCTGTCATTGCTGAGCTCCTTAGAGCCTCTTGTAACCGTAGCAATGCCCACGCCTAAATCATGAGCGATATTAACTTGAGGCTCATTAGCAAGCAGCCTTTTAACAATTTCAACCCGCTGGGAAAGCTTCTTGCGCTCTTCTTCTGTTGTTAAGCCCAGTAAAAAGTCTTCTAGCAGGTGCTCATCTTTAATAGAGTCAATCAATTTGATGACTTCCTCAAAATCTGACATACTAGTATACTAGCACGCTAGTATGTATATTACAAGCAGTTTTGGCTAAATTCGTAGCCATAAAAACAATATATTAGAAGGCTGGCATAATTAAGCTTTTCGTTTGGCCGCGGCATCTGCGAGTACGTCGAGCATTTTTTCTGTTTCGTTAATGTCCACGCACTCGTCAGTAATACTTTGCCCGTAGACCAATGCTTGGGGATCACCTAGTTTTTGCGCGCCTGCTACCAGGTTGCCCTCTATCATAACGCCGCAAATCGCTTGCTCTCCCTCGCTTACCTGGCGGCTAACATCTTCGATGACCGCCATTTGATTGGCGGCCTTCTTGCCGCTGTTGCCGTGCGACGCGTCGATAATAATCGATTCCAGCAGACCCTTTTTCCGTAGTATGTCCTTCGTCCGGACGATATGTTCGGCGGAGTAGTTCGGACCGTCGGCAGCGCCCCGTAGGATAATGTGTCCGGTGGGATTACCCTTGCTGTTCACCTGCATGGGAGCCCCGTCCATGCCCATGCCCAGGAAAGCGTGAGGACCGGCAGCAGAGACAACGGCCTGGGCAGCAGCGGTAATGCTGCCTTCGGGCGTATTTTTGAAGCCGATCGGGGACGACGTGGCGGAGGCGTACTCGCGGGATTTCTGATCGGTAGTATTGCGCGCGCCGATGACGTCATAGGCAACCAGCGCGTTGACGTATTGCGGGGTCAGCGCGTTGAGCCGCTCCATGGCGATAGGTACCCCCAGGTCGGTAATCATGCAGGCTATCATGCGCGTGGCTACTACGCCAAGATTGATATCATCAGATTCGTCGAGCCGCGGGTCATAAATAAAGCCCTTCCAGCCCAGCTCCGTACGCGGCTTTTCCATGTAGGCGCGCATGACGATTTCAAGACTCCCGCTGTACGCTTCACGCCAATTTTGGATATGCCCGGCGTATTCCAGTGCTGCTTTAGGATCGTGAATAGAACACGGGCCAACTACGACCAGCAGACGGCCATCCTTATGTTCTAGGATGTTGGTGATGTCTTCGCGACTTTGGCGGGTAGTTCGCAAAGATTTGCTTGAGACCGGCACGGCGTCGGCTGTCATTTTCGGCGTAATAACGGGGGTTTTAGCCAGCACCCTGGTATCAATCATTTCGCTGGTGCCGGCCGACTCGACAGCAGGATAACCCAGCTTTTGCCGACTGCCTACTAACAGTTTATCGGCCGTTGCTTGAGCTGATGATTGTACCTGTTTTTGCACTTCAAGAAGCAGCTCCTTAATCCTCACGGATTCTTTGAGGATTGAAGCTTGTCGTACCGTGTCGTCCGGAACCATGACCGCAGGCTAGCGTTTTGTAAATTGACGTTGCTTGCGGGCACCTTTGAGGCCGAACTTCTTGCGCTCGCGTTCACGGGAATCGCGGCTGAGCAGGTCGGCTCGCTTAAGCGTAGCCTTGAAGTCTTCATTGAGTGCTACGAACGCCTTGCTGATGCCTAGACGGATAGCCTCGACCTGGCCCTCATGGCCGCCGCCGGTGACTACGGCGCTGACGTCAAACTTATTAACGTTATCGAGCACCACGAACGGCTGCTGCAGTTTGGCAAGCAGGTATTTGCTATCGGCGAAATATTCGGCGGCCGGCTGGCCGTTCACGGTGATAGCGCCCTTACCGGTTTGCAGGCGTACGCGGGCGGTAGCGCTCTTGCGCCGGCCGAGTCCGTAGAAGTAATTGTCTTTTGCCATTATTTCGTGTCCTTTACAGATATTGGAGTTGGTTTCTGGGCTTCGTGCTTGTGCTCGGCGCCGGCATAGACTTTCAGGCGCTGAAGCCGGTCGTCACGCAGACGGTTAGCCGGAAGCATGCCGCGTACGGCGTTTGTGATAGCGAAGGTCGGGTCTTTTTCCATTTTTTCGGCGAGCGTAGCCTCGCGGAGGCCGCCGGGATAACCGGTATGGCGGTAGTATACCTTCTTGGCGGCTTTGTCACCGGTCGCAACTATATTTTCAGCGTTGATAACCACGACGAAGTCGCCGCAATCGATGTGCTTAGTGAATTGCGGCTTGCCTTTGCCGGTAAGCAGTGTGGCGATCCGGGTAGCAACCCGTCCAAGAGAAGCCTCGGAAGCGTCAACCACGTACCATTTGCGGGTAACGTCGCTGGGCTTGGCGCTGTACGTCTTCATTATTTGGGCTCCTTTTTGGCAGCTGGTTTTTTGGCGGTCTGCTTGGATGGCGCCGCAGCGGCCGGCTCTGGCGCGGCGGCAGCGGCTGCCTTCGCGACCGGCGCGGACTTTAAGTCGTCCACGAAACTTACGCGGGCCAGCTGCGCGTTATCGCCGCGACGCATACCTGTCTTACTGATACGAAGATGGCCGCTGGTGCGGTTCTTGAGCTTCGGGGCGATTTCGTCTACCAGCTTATGGGCGCTGGCAACTGTTTGCAGGCCGCTCAGTACCTGGCGGCGATTATGCAAGTCGCCTTTCTTAGCTTTAGTAATGAGCTTCTCGACGTATGGTACTACCTCTTTTGCCTTAGGCAGCGTCGTCTCTATAGACTCGTATTTAACCAGTGAATCAGCCAAGCCCTTAATGAGCGCGTTGCGCTGGTCGCGCTCGCGGTGCAGTTTCCGGCCTTGGTATCCGTGACGGTGCATGCTACAGCTCCAACTCCGCCAGTTTTTCCTTGACTTCGTCAAGAGCTTTGCTACCAAAACCCTTGAGGTCGCGCAGCTCGGCGTCGTTAAGCGCGAACAAGTCGCGGATCGTGTGGATGTCATTGTTGATCAGGGCGTTCGTGGTGCGTGCCGACAGGTTCAGATCTTCGATTGAAGTGCTGAGAGCCGTAGGCTCGTCGCCCAGCATATCCTCGCCGAATTCCGATTCCTGGCCGGTGCCGGTATTGTCTGAACTGACTTCGGCTGTGGCGACACGGGTCTTGCCTGCCAAGGCAGTGTATTGGTTCACTAAGATAGCCGCCGCCTCTTCGAACGCGTCTTGCGGCGTAATTGAACCGTCAGTATCAACGGTCAGCAGCAAAC
>CAYLML010000030.1:0-7782 GCA_964384985.1 uncultured Candidatus Saccharibacteria bacterium
CGCTCGCTGGCCCTAGGCGTGGCTGAGGCAGTCCTGCAGCTGCCGGCGGGAACATTTGCCACTCATCCGTACGCGCTTATGATTACGCCGGAAGATGGCAAAGCCATAGGTATTGAGGCAATACGCGGTGTGGAGCAATTTTTATCGCGCAAAGTCCCCGGCACTGCCGCGTACGACAGGGTTGTCATTATCGAGGATGCGCATCTGATGACGGCCGAAGCCCAGAACGCACTGCTAAAAATGCTGGAAGAACCGCCTGCCGGCACAATACTGCTTCTGACCGTTAACCACGAGCGCGCGGTATTGCCAACCATACGTTCCCGCGTCCAGCATATTACGGTCGGCAGAGTGGGGGAGGACGCGCTGCAGGCCCACTTCAACTCGAAAAACTTCAATGACCCTGCCATAAAACGGGCTTACGCGATCAGCGGCGGACTGCCCGGCCTAATGGACGCGCTGCTCAATGAAGACGAGCACCCGCTGCTGCTTGCTACGGAGCGCGCCCGCCAGCTCCTCAGCCAGACTGCCTACGAGCGGCTGACGATGGTTGACGAGCTATCCAAACAACGTGGTCTCGCCATGGACGTCACGGTTATTTTGCAGCAGATGGCACACTTGAGCCTGAAAACTGCCACCGGACAGGCCGCCAAGAGATGGCAGACAGTGTTGCAAGCCAGTTACGATGCCGCCGAATCATTGGCCGCGAATGCCCAGCCTAAACTGGCGTTGACGAAGCTCATGTTAAGCCTGTAAAACCTTATGGTATACTGGTGAAATAACGATGGTAGAGTTACTTATAGTGGCAGTGTTCGCCTTTCTGGCGTATCAGAGCGCCATCATCCACGACGACGAATTTGCTAATGTCTCGCGCAAAGTTGGTGACCGTTTAGGCAAACTATGGGACATCGCGCATCAGGGTATGCGAGAGAACCGCTTCTTACGAGCCGAAAAAGCACTGCTTACCATCCTGAAAATTGACGAAAAAAACGCCGCTGCGTATAACAGGCTCGGCATCTTGTACGCCAAGCAAAAGGAATACCGGGACGCGATCGACTGCTTCGAGATCGCCTCTTCCATCGAATCTACTCCGTCCAGCTTGCATAACCTAGGTCTTATATACTATGAAACGGAAAATTACGACAAGGCCGCCGTGGCTTTTGAACAGGCGCTCAAGTTAGAGGATAACCTGGCCGCACGGCACGTAGCCTATGCCAAGGTCCAGGAAAAACTTGGCAATGACAAATTGATGTTCCAGGAATTGGAGCGCGCCGCAGAGTTAGAGCCGAACAAAGAAACGTACACCCTGTTATTGAAAGCTTACCGCAGCAACGACATGAGTGAAGAAGCCGATATTATAGAAGACCGCCTCAAGAAACTCATCGTGCCAGCCGGCCGGGCTAAACGGATTCTCCGCCCCCGCCGCGTCGTCGTGTAACTCTATTTAGTCAGAATTCTCAACAGGAGGCAAGGCCACTGCCAGCTCCCTTTCGAGAGTCTGCCGGCTTTCATCTGTACACAGCCGGAACAGCCGAGAAGCGGTCGAAGTGCTGCCGCCCGTTGCCAGATCCATGCTATTGACGCTTTGTACCGCTTCGTGCAGGCGATGCCCCTCGTGTTTTTTTATGCCGGCTCGCTCCAGCGCGGCGTAAAAGTTATCGGGAAAGTCGTTAATTACCAGCCAGTTAGGGTCGTCTGAAGGCTGGAAGCCGATATCAGTGAAAATGCCGGTATAGTCGCAGGGGCTTTTCGAGTGGTTGAGCGAAGAAAGCCGCTTCGCGCCCTCGGTTGATAAGGCCAAAACGTAATCTGGCTCTAATTCCCGCATCAGGTAGAGGCTGGTCAGCCCCAGCAGTCGTTGAGGCAGGATACGATGCCGCTGCCTGAAATCATCAAAAGCCTTTTCTTTAGCGGTGTCACCGTGTTTTATGCCGCTGCCGGTACGAATAAAGCGCGCCCCCATCGCGCCAGCCGCATGAATCGTGTCTATACCGGTACGCCACAATTCCTTATAAGACGGCCGGCTCCTGGTGTTGTCAATGGCGCCAATCCCCAGGTCAATGGAGAACGCTCCGGCCCCGGATCCGCCGCGAATCCGCATCTCGTACGTGTCGTCAATTGGTGCCCGCCAGGTCACGGCCCGTTCGTTCCTGCGCCTGTAGCCGGTAGCGGCGAAAACCTCGGGGTCGAAACGGTCAATCATGTATCGCATATTGCTGAGAGCGGACACTACCGTGGTTTCCGCGCTGCCGTCCAATTCTAAATCGGCGATACGGGGCGCACCGGCATACCTGAAGGGGCTGAATATAGGCAAATCCTGTTCGTAATCAACGACGGCCCCCACGAAAGAATGGAGCGCCTCGGCTCCGACTCCCCCCCGCATACTGCCAAGGGTGTTGTTGAAAAATCTCTTCAAGCCTCCATTAACTAATTGATCGACTGGTGGCCGGTCGGGCAATAGGGTAGCAGCGTTAAATTGTTGCAGGTTCTGGTGACTGACACCGTCTACCCGCATATCCGGAGAACTCATTTTGTTATTATACTAACTTTTTATGTTTTAAGCAATAGCGTAAAGAAGTGGTGCAGGGTGCAGGATTCGAACCTGCGAAGGCATAAGCCAACAGATTTACAGTCTGTCGTGTTTGACCGCTTCACTAACCCTGCATATAAATGTACGTGGAGCCATCTTCGGGATTTGAACCCGAGACCCCTTCCTTACCATGGAAGTGCTCTACCCCTGAGCTAAGATGGCGCAAATACCAAAACATAGTAGCAAATTATCCCTGTTTTTGCTACACTTTATCTCTGTAAACCTGCCACCTTAGCTCAGCTGGTTAGAGCGGCTGTTTTGTAAACAGCAGGTCGTCGGTTCGAATCCGACAGGTGGCTCCATAACTATTATGACGCGGTTCATCTGGGAGCTTTTTAAACTATTTGTGGCGATGGTTTCGTCACTCTTTGCTCTTGCGGGCGGGTTCCTAGCGATCGCCGGGCCGCTTTCAGGCCTCGGTTCAGATAAGGTGCTGGTTAGAGTAGGTCTTTGTGCCGGCGGCATTGTTCTGGTGTTTATCGGCCTGGCCGGATTGGAGCTGAGCAACAAAAAAGGCGCCAAAGGTGGTGCCAACGCTATGATTGACGCTTTGTTGCGCAGTTTTTAGTTTACAATACGTTTCATATCTGTTAATATAAAACAATAAGTTTAGAAAAGGTAGATAATTCATGGCAAAAGGTGACAAGCGCAAAATTATCGGAATGATTGCCGAGGAAACCGGCGAGCGTTTGTACTACACGACCAAAAACACCATGAACACCCCTGAAAAGCTGAGCTTGAAGAAATACAGCCCCAAGCTGCGCAAACACGTGGTTTTCACTGAAACGAAAAAGAACCTCGGCCGCAACGAAGCGCCGAAGCGCTAGCCGGCCCCTTAAGATACCTTAGCCAAATCAAGAAGGGTATTCACTAGTTCCGCATGGCTCCAGACCAGCGGAGTGACCCCGAGAGGCATGGCCGTTTCCGGGTCGAACTGCTCGCTGAGCGCGCCGCTTAGCGCCTCGCGGGCCAGTGCCCAGTCCACTAGCTGGCTGGCCTTATCGGCCTGGCCGGCACTGATATAGTATTGTGCCAGCCACATTGTGCATACAACCCAGGGGTTGCCGGTGTATTGGTGTTTGGTCAGGAAGTAGTTGTCATGCTCGTAACGCGCTACGCCGCCGCTGGGCGAAGTATTGAGCAGGCGTTCCTCGACGTGCTTCGCCGTGCTGGTGAGCCGTTCGTCGTCCAATCCCAGTTTGGCGTACATATACGGTCCATACAGGCTGGAAATATCCAGAGTGTTGTCGTAGCGCAGCGTGCCGTCCTCCAGCATGAGGTAACCCTTAACGAAGTAGCCATCCTGGTGGTAGAGCTTATCGAGATTTTTTCTGATGCTGTCGGCGGCGCGGTCCCAGCGTATGGCGTCATCGGGCTGGTCGACGACATTCGCCAGTTTAGCTGCCGTTTCGAGGCCGGCGATCACCGTGCACACCGTATACGTCGAAGTCAGGAATTTTTCTTCCCAGAGGTCATAGCTAGCATGAGGCAGGCCGGTTTGCTCGTCTATAAAACGGGTCATGAAAGCGGCCGCCGGCGCTATAAAGGTACGGTACAAATTCTCCACGAAAACCTTGTCTTTGCTTGCTTCGTAGAGCTCGCCAATCATATAAATAACACCGGCTGTTTCGTCCTCTTGTATCGCCAACTCCTTGTGGCGTCCGTGTATGAGCGGATGCCAGGTGCTGCCGATAGCCCGGTCCGGCTGGTACTTATGCATTAGGTAGCCGTCTTTGTGCATGGTGTCGCGGGCAAATTCAAAGAAGAGTTTGGCCTCGCTGAAATGGCCCAAACGGATAAGCGGCCACAGGGCGTATGCCGCGTCGCGCGGCCAGCAGTAACAGTAGTAGTCGCGGCCGAAATTAAAGATACTGGAATCGCCGCTGGCCAGCACCGAACCGCGTTCGTCGCAGTGGGCCTTGATGATCAAAAGGCTGTGTTCTAGGTCCTTCCTGTGCATATCTGGTATTTCTACCGTACCGCCGCCAAGCCAGGCCCGCCAGTGCTGCCGGACGTAATTCAAGCGGTTTTCCATGGGCGTTTCGTTGAAGTGGGTATGGACGTCCTGCGCGTCGTTTTGGCTGCCCGCGGCGACGATCCAATAATCGATTATGGTGGATTCATTGCTGCCCAGCAGCCTGCGGAAGCGGATCACGCTGTCTACACCGCCATGCTCGACGGCGTTATTTGAAAGCTCGCCGTCTTCGGCGTCCAGGTATGTGCCGGCCTTGCCCTCAATGCCGTAATTGCCAACAGCATACTGGTCGAACTTCTCCCCGTCGGCAAATTTGCCGCCAATAAGTAGCGAGTAGCGCCCCTTGTAATCGAGTATGTAGTGGTCGTCAGGCACGTAAATCGCTGTATCGGCGCGGCCGGCCCGCGATATCTGGAATACCTGGTGCATAAAGAGGCGCACATCGCGCTCTTCCGGCCGCTCGTTGGTGATGGTGATGTGCCGGATCAAGGAGTTAGTCTCGATGTCGACATAATCATGGAGGTCGAGTGTCAGTGCCAAGTCGTTGGAGTGCAGCTTGACCTGGCTGACCATCGTGTCGTCTTCGTACTCGACGCTGACATCCCATGAGCCGTCATCCGTCCATTTGAACTGTTCGTTGACCCAGACGCCGATCTTGTGCTGGCTGGAACGCGCGGTTGTCAGGTTCTCGAGTCCCACATACGGATAGTAGAAGTCGTGCACCAGGCCGTTTTCATCAAGACCTACGAAAGTCTGCCCGTTGCTGAGTACGACCGGCCTACCCATGTTCTACCTCTTTCTCGCTAAGTCGGAACTGTACGTCACGGAAGGCGTTCATAAAGTTTATGTAGGCCTCGTATGGCGTGTCGTACGGGCTGAAATAGGCATGGATGTCGCCGTCGTTGAACCACTTGGTGCACATGTAGTAAAAGTGGTCGGAAGTCTGCAGTCTGCGCCAGTCATCGATCAAAGCCAGGTCGTGGCTGTCGAGGATCTTGCCCTCCATGTCGTACAGCGAACGGATAGAACTTTCCTGCATGGCATTGCCGAGCCAGGCCGACAGGTCGCGTTCGGTGTCGGCCCACGTAATGATATGCGGCACATCGATTTCGCCGACCGGTTCGAAGCTGTCGATGGCTTCGCTAACGGTCATAAAGGTATGCCCCTGGGTTTTGAGCCATTCTTTAGGCAAGTGTTCCAGGAAATCAAATACTCCGGATTCCTCCCACTGGTGCTCGCCGAAGGTCTCGTAATCCATGAACAGATTGAAGTTAGTGGCGTCGCGGTCTTCGCTCATCCAGTGCGAGAACTTGTCGGCGGTCAGCGGCCACTCCTTCCAGTCATGGTCGCCGAAGCGGAAGGCGATGTCGTCGCTGAGTTTGTAATTTTTCATCAGCAAACGGATGTGCTCGGTGTTGGACGGCCGGTAAACTAAGTTCGGGCTGCGCCACTCAAGTACCGGATCCCAGCCCTCCGTCAGGATGCCTTTGTAGCCTGCCTGGTCGGCCCAGTGGGCCAGGTCATTGTTGTATGACAGCTCCGTATTGCGGAAAACCCGCGGCGTCTGGTGAAAGACTTCCTCGATTTTGCGCCTATGCATGTCAACCTGCATCTCGAACTCCGGCCGCGAATAGAAAAAGGCCAGCGTATGGTGGTAAGTCTCGGCCAGGATTTCCACCTGGCCGGTCGCGCACAAATCTTTAAACGATTGCAAGGCTTCCGGCGTCCAGCGTTCCAGCTGTTCGATTACGGTGCCGGTCAGAGATAAGCTTACTTTAAATTCGGGATTGTCCTTCAGGAGCTGCAGCAGACGGGCGTTCGCGGGTAAATAGGATTTTTCGGCTACTTTTTTAAGGATACGCTCGTTGCTGGCCCGGTCTTCGTAAGCGGCGTCAAAGTAATCATGATGCACGCCGCTGTCGAAAACGGTGTACTGGCGGATCCTATATGGCTGATGGACATGGAGGTATAATACTATCGCTTTGCTCATGCGGCCGCTCCGTCCACATGTGCCGCGTAGAGCTCTACTACTTTATCGCCGACCTGGCTCCACGAAAGCCGCTTATATTCGCGGTAGGCGTTATTTTGCAGCTCCTCCGCCAGCGCGTCGTAACGCAGCACGCCTAAGATTTGGTTGGTCATTTCGTTTATGTCCCAGTAATCGGTCCTCAGACAGTTCGCGAGCACTTCGCTTACGCCTGATTGTTTGCTGATAAGGGCCGGCGTGCCATATCCGACAGCCTCCAGCGGCGTCAGGCCAAAGGGCTCCGACACCGACGGCATGACGAATAAGTCGCCGATTGCAAAGGCGTCGCGCCAGCGTTTGCCCCGCTGGAAGTCCGCGAACAGCACGTTCTGGCCGATGCCGAGTTCAGCGGCCATAGTAATCAGCTCGTAGTATTGCTCGCCGCTGCCAACGATGAGGAAGAATGTTTTGGGCTCGCGGGCTATGACCTCTTTGGCGGCGCGCAGCAGGTTCGGCAGGCCCTTTTGGATGGTCAGGCGCCCGACGTTGACCACGACCTTGTAGCCGAGCTGCTTCATGAGCTCGAGGTAGCGGTAGGCATTATGCGGATCCAGGGGCTCAAGCTCGCCGGGGTCAATACTGTTGTGTATTACCTATATTTTATCTGCCGGTATGCCGTAATCGCGGATGATTTTATCTTTGGTGAGCTGGCTGACGGCGATTACCCGGTCGGCCAAGTGCATCGATAATTCCTCAACCTCTTTAACTAAGGGGTTGCCATGCCGGTTGCCGGCCCGGTCGGATTCCACGGAATGCACATGCAAAATAATAGGGCAGCGCTTCAATTCCTTTACCCGGAGCGCGGCGCGGAATGTCAGCCAATCGTGGGCATGCACGATGTCGATTTCTTTGTCTTCTACCATCCGGGCCACGGCCCTTTCGTACAGCCGCTGCTGGTCCTGGATATTCAGCCACTGTTCGCTGCCATCGGATTTCACGTATTTTTGGCTGTCATAGGCGTTGCCGGAGCGCAGTACCGCCGCTACGCCTTGAGGGTGGGCGGCTGTAACCTTCATAAAATCAATGCTATGGTCAGCCTCGTAAGGCAGGATAAATTCGATGTCGACATCTTTTTTGGAGAGGGCTTTGCAGAGCTGGTAGCACGCAATTCCCAGCCCGCCGCTATTATGAGGTGGCAGTTCCCACCCAAGCATCAATATTTTCATCGCCCTCTATTTTTAATTTGTTTTAAGT
>CAYLML010000031.1:0-7740 GCA_964384985.1 uncultured Candidatus Saccharibacteria bacterium
TCACTTCTGGCGCCGAGCACATCGCTTCTGGACCACGCGCTGTTAACCAGCAGACCCATACCCACGATCAGCAGCATCGGCAGGTAAGGCCAATATGATTTCAAATACTGCTTGCTATGCCGGTGATGGCCGGCCTGACGTTTGCGTTCGTGGACGCTGGGCTTGGGACGGGTTGCGAGTGCCATATTTTTTATTTTAGGAAACTTGTTTTATTGTATCACAACCGCTGGCCGATAAAACGAAAATGGTACAGCGCCATTGCCGCAGCCTGTACCACATTGAACGATTCCTTCCGGCCTTGCATCGGTATTTCTATTATTACGTCGCAGCGGCGCAATAGTTCCGGTTCCACGCCTTCGACTTCGCGCCCGACGATGAGCGCCAGCTTGTCCGGCGGCTGGAAATCCGGCAATAGCACGGCTTTCGGTGCCTGCTCCAGGGCGGCAATGACGAAACCCTGGCTTTTGAGCTCATCTAAAACCGGTTCGACAGCGCTGGCATGCTGCCAGGCGACAAGCTCCTCGGTGCCAAGGGCGGTTTTAGTGATTTGGGTAGCGGTCTTTCTCTGTAAGTGCGGCAGCCGTTCATCACTTTCATGGGGCGGGTAAGGAGTATAGCCGGTTAGCCACACCTTGCTAACGCCTAGCCCCTCTGCGGTACGCAGCAGCGACCCGACGTTATGGGTACTTCTCAAGTTGTGGGCTATGAGGACGAGCTGCGACATATGCCTACTATACCCCAGCTCCACGCTTATGCTTTATACTGGTTGCATGAGTGATGACGCCCGACTTGACGAAGAGCAGTCTACGCAGCGCCGCGCCCGCGTACTCGGCCTGGATTACTTCAACACGTCGCAGGCGCAGCAGCCGGACAAGCCGCTGTACAAAAGCATCTTGCCGGTACCCGAACTGTACCAAATGAAAGTCATCCCCATCCATGCCGACAAGAGCAATATCTTCTTTGGCATCACCACCACGACCTCGCAGCAAACCATAGCCGACCTGCAGAAGCGGTTTCTGGACCAGCGCCTGAGCTTCGCCATCATTTCCGATGCCGGTTTTCGCGAGTACATGCACCTATATGACCCGCCAAAGCAGGTCGTATACCAGGACGTGACGGTCAATCAGCTCGACAGCACCGAAAAGATAAGCCAAATTTCGGCTATGCTGGAGCAGGTTCGGGCCGATGACATGCTGGCTTATCTGGTGTCGCAGGCCCACCGGTTGAACGCCTCGGACATTCACCTTGAAACGCAGGGCGACAACGTACGGATTCGTCTTCGTATTGACGGCGTGCTCCATCCCATAGCTACGATCCAGCTGGACAAGTACAGGGTATTGATATCGGAAATCGCCAGCGCCGGTAATATTTCAACCTCATCCGACGAGGCCCAGCAAGGCCACATCGCCCAAGAAGTTACTATGGCCGACGGCAAGATTGTCGACGTGAACGTCCGGCTGGAGACCGTCCCGACGCTCAACGGGATGGATATCGTCATGCGCTTATTCAATATGGATCCTGAAATGTACAAGCTGGACAGGCTTGGTTTGTCCGAGGCTGAGCGCGCCGTGGTAGATAGTATTATTGCTAAGCCAACCGGTCTGGTGATGGTGGTCGGTCCGACCGGTTCAGGCAAGACTACTACGCTGTATTCAATGCTTAACACGCTAAACACCGACGAACGCAAAATTATCACCATCGAGGACCCGGTCGAATACCAGTTTCCCGGCATAACCCAGATCTCGGTCCACTCCTCGGAAGCCGGCAATGATGAAAGTTTCGCTGAAAAGTTGCGCGCCGTCCTGCGCCTGGACCCGGATATCGTAATGATCGGCGAGATCCGTGACATGGACACCGCCAGGACGGCACTTCAGGCGGCATTGACCGGCCATCTGGTGCTGGCGACCTTCCACGCCGGCTCGGCGGCCGCGGCGCTGACGCGCATCGCTGATATTATCGGACAAAACCCATTGTTCGTGTCCGCCATCCGGCTGGTTATGGCCCAGCGACTGGTCCGACGCCTCGACGACAAAACCAAACAGGGCTACAGCCCGTCCGAGGCGGAGTGGCAGAAAATCAACGAAGTTCTCGACAGCTTGCCCGAAGGTTTTGAGCGGCCGAACGTGGACGGCCTGCAGCTGTACAAGCCGGGAAGTTCCGACGAAAACCCCTTTGGTTTCACCGGCCAGCTGGCTATCCGCGAACAGTTCACCATGAGCGACGCTATGGCCCACGTGCTGGATAACCCTAAAATTATCGTTACCACCTCAACCCTCGAAGACGCCGCCCGCAAATCGGGTATGCTGACTATGCTCCAGGACGGTATGCTCAAGGCCATACGGGGCGAAACCACCCTGGAAGAGCTCTACCGCGTCGTCGGCTAACACCTTGCAATAAAGGGTATGATCGTGTACAATCTATCGGATATGCAAGGTGTAATCGGCAAAATCAACGATCGTTATAAGAAGAAAGCCGTCGTCGACGTACGCAGCGGCGACACTGTCCGCGTGCACCAGAAAATCCGCGAAGGCAATAAAGAACGTGTCCAGATTTTCCAGGGCTTGGTGATCCGTACCGACATGAAAGGCAGCCATACCAGCCGCATTACCGTTCGCCGCATTTCCAGCGGCGTAGGAGTAGAAAAAAGCTTTTTATTGCACAGCCCGCTGGTAGTACAGGTTGAGGTTACCAAGCGCAGCAAGGTGCGCCGCAACTACTTAAGCTACATGCGTGAGCGCACCGGCAAGGCCGCCCGCCTGAGCAGCATAGATTTTGACCGCAACGCAGTGAACGACGTCCACGACGAAGCCGCCGAGGCCGAAGAAGCCAAACTGCACGAACAGCAAAAAGCCGAAGCTGCCGCCAAGGCAGAAGAAAAAGCTCAGGCTGAAGCCGAAAACGAAGCCAAAGTCGCTGCCGCCCTGGCTGCTCACGACCAAGCCGACAACAAGCCTGACGAAAAAACCGAATAGTCTCCACTCGGACTTGCCGCCCCGCTGTATACTGGTATGTATGATTGTCGTGGGGATTGATGAAGTGGGAAGAGGCTGCTGGGCTGGGCCGCTGGTGGCCGGCGCGGTTATTCTAAGTCGCAAGCCAAAAGGGCTCAAAGACTCCAAACAACTTATCAAGCCTGAGCGGGAAAGGTTATCGGCAATCATCAAAGAACGGGCCCTGGCGTTCGGGATAGGCTGGACGGATACGGAGACAATTGACAGAATAGGTATTACCGCAGCGGTTAAGTTGGCTATGGAGCGAGCGCTGGAACAGATTGCAATAATGTACGATGAAATTATCATAGACGGCAACCACAATTTTATGGCAGAAAACCCGAAGGCCCGAGTGGTAATCAAAGCCGATACCAGCGTGCCGGCAGTCAGCGCGGCTAGCATTATTGCCAAGGTCGCCCGCGACAACTATATGGCGGAAATCGCTGCGGAATATCCGGGCTATGGCTTTGAGCAGCATGTTGGCTATGGCACTCTGATGCATCGGGAGCGGTTGAAGCTGCACGGTGTCAGCAGCTTGCACCGCCAGAGCTTCAAGCCGATCCGGGCTTTGCTACAATAATCTGATGAATACGACTGAGGCGGGCAGGAAGGCGGAGGCAGCGGCGCGGGCATATTTGGAAATGCGCGGGTTTAAAATCATTGAGCAAAATTACCGGCGTCCGCGCTGTGAGATTGATATTGTCGCGAGCAAGGGTGGTGTGGTACAGTTCGTCGAAGTGAAATACCGGTTTGGTGATGCCCAGGGTGGAGGGCTGGAAGCCATTACCCCGGCAAAGCTGAAGCGCATGCAGCGGGCGGCCTGGACATGGGTGGACGAATACAAATGGCGCGGCGAATATATGCTGTCGGCCATCGAGCTGGCTGGCCGGCAATTCACCGTGCTGAGTTTTGTCGAAAACGTTTTCTAGTTCAAAGTTGGATGTGTTGGCGGTTCAGACTTTCGAACGGCCTCATTCAGGTGGTCGCGCGGCTCTGCTATTACCGTATCGACACGGGGTGGCGTGACTTCGGTTGGCCGGACAGGAAAAGGAGACTCCTTGCCGAACGCCTCGGTCACAAAACCCAGCATGCGTCTCGCGATATGCCGTGCGGCCTGCGGTATAGATAACCTGTTATTAGAAGGACGCTCAAAGTCTCTTGAAGTCGGCATATTTCCGTGCATAACAAACATAGCATAGCATGCCTGGATACTTGATTAAATATATACTTAATGTTATGGTATTTAATCATGATTACCAATCAGGGAAAATATTCGCCAGAAGCTTATGACTATTACTGGGCAGCGCCGGAACGTTCAGATCGGACGGTTGTAGATGAAGTCATTCTCCCTGGTATAAGGGAAGCGACAGACGAATTTGGCGTCGAAGTCACGCGATTGCCTTGGGGCGAGGTACCACGCGTCAACGGTAAGGTTCCGTACGTTCTCGTAGGCCCGCTTGAAATAGTCAACGAGCCGATGGTCGGTGTACGCAACCCGTTGGAAGGCTCCGCCGTTGAGTATCTGAGCAGGCTGGCTGCTTTGCCTGATGTCCGTTTGAATATGGTAACTGCATACAAGACGGAGGGCGACCGTTACGCGCTGCTCCTACTTGGCGGTCTGCTCAGTCGCGGGGCGGCCGCATGGGGAATTGATATACTTGGCATCGATAGGAGACTCGGCGGCAATTCCATTTATACTGACACTTTGTTAGGCGGTGTGGGAGTCACCAATAATGCGGCTGATATTGCGGATAACATCCGCTGTGAGACCTTCCGGCTCGGCTATACGGATATAAGAAACAATGCTTATGATGAAGCTAATGCCATGGGCCGGGCACGATACGAAGCGGCCGTGACCATTAATGACATCTCAAAGACGATAGAGGACAATCGTCTCTGGCATCGCGCTCCTACTGATGGCGCGATTTTCGTGAAGACCGAAGAGGGGTGGCTAGCTTCCCAGACGCAGAGTGATAAGTCAGATATGGGGGCTGGCAGGCTCAGTTTAATCCAATCTTTTGACCCCGACGCAAATGAAATCGTTTCGACTGGCGAAAGACCGCCTAGCTCTGATGCCCCTGAATTCCTCGCTGCTTTTGATGTGCTCGACGGCGTAAAATTAGCTGTTCATTTCCATAGTAATGGCATAACGCGTCTGAGCGATGATCCCTACATCGATGCGCATCGTACACCGCAAACGATACGTTATGGGAGGTTCAGTTCAACCGACCAAGTCGTGGCTGCCATACGGTATAGCGGTGATGGCTGGACGATACTGAAAGAACACGGGGTGTTATGGACTGGCGATACGGCAGAGGATTTCGCTGCCTTTATAGATTCTGCTCCTATAGCCGAAGCCCATCAAGCAAGGCCGTAAAGCAATTAGATCAGGTTGTTAAGGTATGTTTTGATGGCCGCGAGATCGCGTTTTTTCCAGGCGGACTGCCATTGGATGGTCTCGACGGCTTGGTTGACCGGACGTTCGAATGCCGGGCTCATGTGGCTTTCGAAGAATGCTTTAAATTCAGGTAAAAATGACGCGTCGCTAAAAGACCGGCCGGCGTAAATGGGCATACGGAAAAAGCTGAGGTCGGTGCCAATGTTGGCCGCCAGCCAACCCCAATTTTCACCCAGCCACTTCCAGGTGGCCTGCCGGGCGTGACGGTTGCCGAAGCTATAAGCGATCCAATAGGAGACGTCCTGCAAACGGACGTCATCACCGGTAATCATGTCCAGAGCGCGTTTGATGAGGTCTGGCTGTTTGAAGCCGGTCAGGGCGCCAGCCAGCGTGACACGTTCTTCGCTATTCTGGCTGGCGTTATGCATGGCGGTCATTTTGTCGAATTCGGCCTTGCCGCCATGGCGGGCCATGGTGCCGTATATTACCCCGCGCAAATCAGGGTGAACATCCTCGGGCTTTTTCATGCTGGCAAACCGGCGCGTGGCTTCCTTAACGACGGCGGGCTCCTCGCCCAAAGACGCGAGGCTTAGAATCATGGGCCTGAGCAGCCGGTCAAAGTGGGTGTCTTGCGGGCGTTCTTCCCAGCCCAGGCGCTTAAGCTGCAGCGCTACCAGTTCGCGGATAAACGGCTTGAGCCCTTCGCGTATCTCATCGTCATTCATGACCAGCCTGATGCTGCCGAGCCCGCCGGCCATGATGTCCCACACTACGGCGCTGTCTTCTTTGCCGTAGGCCTTCAACAGTTTCAAGGTGTCTACCGTGCTGCCGTAGCCAGCCTTGGCGGCTTCAAAGCTGTCGCTTAGCAAGCCAAGCCGGTCCAGTTCGTTCAGCTTGCCGGCCGTCACGGCTTTGGCGAGACTTTCGATGTGCCCGGCGTCATACACGGCGCGGAAGAAACTGGTCCGATTATGGTTTAACACGAATGTGTCAGAGAGTGATTTAACACCTATGGCTTGATCGGCCACGTCCAGCGTAGCAAAATCCAGCGGTTCGCTTGGCAGCAGCGGAATCGGCCAGACGCCAGGCTGTTTATTTGCCGCGGGGTTAAGGTAGAAGCGCTCTTGCGTCAATGTTGGGTTATCGGCGGCGATCTTGGCCTTTACGATCGGGTAGCCGCTCTGGCCCGTCCAAGCGCTCATAAATTTCTTGACCGGCTTGCCGGACACTTCTTCCAGCGCCGCCCACAGGTCGACGGTGTCGGTGTTGCCATAGGCGTGGCGCTTGAGGTATAGGCGCAAGCCATCGCGGAAATCTTCAGGCCCAAGGTAATCGTGCAGCATAAGCAGGGTGGAAGCGCCCTTTTCGTAGCTGATAGCATCGAAAATGGTGCGGATTTCGTCCGGGTGCCGCACTTCAACTTCAATTGGGTGGGTATGCTCCAGAGCATCCAGCTTGAGCGCCAAACCCTGTTCGTCCACGATAAACTGAGTCCAAACCTTCCAGTTGGGGAATAAGTGGTCGACGGCCAGCCAGCTCATCCAGCTGGCGAAACTTTCGTTGAGCCACAGGTCGGTCCACCAGCGCATAGTTACTAAATTGCCGAACCACTGGTGCGTCAGCTCATGAGCCACGACGTTGGCGACCCATTGCTTCAGGTGCAGGCTGGTGTTTTTCGGGTCGACCAGCAAGGCCTGCTCGCGGAAAGTGATGCAGCCCCAGTTCTCCATGGCGCCGCTGGCGAAGTCAGGCAGGGCTATAAAGTCGCATTTGGCCAGCGGATACGGGATATCGAAGTATTCGTTATAGAATTCCAGCGTCTTAACAGCGACGTCGAGCGCGAAATCAGTATATTGCACGTTATCCGGCGTGGCATAGCAGCGAACCACCGTGCCGTCTTTGGTTTTCGCTTCCTTATAACCCATATCGCCATAGACGAATGCCAGCAGATAGGTCGACATTTTCGGTGTGGTTTCAAATACCGTCGTCAGTCGGCCGTCCTTTTCCGTTTGCTTTTTAGGCGGGGTGTTTGATATGACCGCTTCTCCGGCCAGCGTGGCCAGCGTCAGGTCAAATGTCGCTTTGGCTTCCGGTTCGTCAATGCAGGGGAAAGCCTCGCGCGCGTGGTGGCTCTCGAACTGCGTGGCGATCAGCTTCTTATCCTTGCCATCATGCTTGAAAAAGCACGGGTAGATGCCGTTCATAGGCTTGGTGATGCCGCCTTCAAACTCCATGGTCACGGTGTACTCGCCGGGGTAAATCATGCCTTCGGCGTGCAGACGTACCTCGTCGAAGCTGTCCTGGTTGTTGATCCGGCTGATCGTGATAGGCTTGGTGCCTTTTTTGTCGTGT
>CAYLML010000032.1:0-7664 GCA_964384985.1 uncultured Candidatus Saccharibacteria bacterium
TCGGTATCAGAGTAAAATACAGCCAAGAAAATAGCTATCATTGCGCCCGTAGCAAGTGTGACAATACCAGTATAGTAGTCCTCTATGTTGGCTGTTAAGTGACGGGGAAGAATACGATTAAATAACATACTTGCCACAATAATACTAAATAGCAAAGGTATAAAATGGGCTGTCACAGCTTTGATATGCGCTCTATTGTATGATTTCATGTGGGAACTTTCTGCGTATGTCTGCTATAACCTGTTCATACACGTTGTCGGCATTAAGCTGTCTATGTTGGTCAAGGCGAAGAACGCTTAGTGCTGACACTGTCCTATCTTGTAGCAAATCCACGACTTCAATTGCGCCTAAAGAGTTTTCAATTTTTGTACGTAATTTTTTATAATCTGATATATCTCTACCAGAGCGAATTATAGTATTTAAAAATTGTGGAGCAGACATAAGTCTATTCCTCTTTGTGCCTCTTAGTGCTATCTCTATCGTTTGCGGTTCTCCTATTTCAGTCGCTTGCCGGAAAAGATCGTGAATAGTCGTGTCTCCCTCGCTGCCAGCAAGTTCGACTGCGGGCGTATAGCTTATGTCTAACGCAACTATACCTCTGGCTGTACGAATTCTATCCAGCGCATCTCCACGCGGAATGTAGTTATATGTCATGTCGTCTGCACCTTCGTCTACGTGATCTTTGAAGAGCCTGTTAAGACAATTAAAAAGAAGACTTATGCGAGGTCCGAAATGGTTATACTCAAAAACCAATACTCGCTTAGAAGGCAGAAAAACAAAATGACTCTGTTCTAATACGCCTTGATCTGGATCTAATTGCATGGGGCGACCAATGGGGCTATTTCTTTGACCAATTGAAGGCACCTCATCATCCCTTAGCAAAGTAATAAAACCGCATACTAGATTTTCTCTACGGTTAGTCTCAAATAACACCTGTCTTCCTGTATGGGTAAAACTAGTCCTGATTCTATTATCAAGCCGTTGAACTGTCTCGAGTCGCTCCAAAAATGATATATCATCGGGTTCGGTTTTATAGTAATAGAATTTTCTATGTGCTGTTGCCATTCCAAACTCCTAGTAAACGAACATTAAATTTCATTAACTTTCTAGCATTATTAAAGACTATGCTTGATATTTACCTTATCATCTTTATTAATGTTTATTGGAGGTGAAAGTGTAAATTTTGTAATAATTATTTAACAATTGAGGAGCTGCAATAGGCGTTATTTTTTAATTAATTTGCTGGCTGAGATCTAGGAATTTCCAATCTTTCAGATTTTCAGGCTTATAGTCATAATCCTCACCGTCGTTATAACGCCAGCTGTTCTTATCCTTAATGACGATTCCCCCGAATAATTTTTTGCCGTTCTTGTTTTCGTATGCAATATATTTTGCTAACCCCTCGGCACGATCTTTAGCAGTTTGCGCATATATGCCACCTTTAGTATCGAATAAACCAACACTGCCATCATGAAGCATAACTATAAAATCCACGTAGAACGGTTTGTTTGCGCCATTTTCAGTGTATGGAACTGCAAAATATGATGCGTCCTGCTTACCATTCTTAAACCACCACTTCACTTGCTTAGCCTTTTCTAGATAATCGATGAATGCCACTTCAACATCACTGTCTTCCTCAAAAAGCGAAAGATTATTCGTCCCCTTGGTCTTAGCATAATAAGGCTGAATAATAGATCGCTTATAATTCTTCTCAACAAACGTAAGATTATAGTTGATCAAACGTGGCACATTCCATGGTTCTTCATTTTCTATTAATTCGCGTTTTCCTTGGCCAACTATAACTTGATAAAGTTCTTTAGCTCGATTAATGGTATCGACGACTGCTTGGCGATTTTCTTCGGACAGGACAATGCCTTGTATCTTTGTCCAGTCATCGACACCCATCTTGAAGGTTTGATCAAAAAAGCGATACAGCGAATCGTTGATTCGTTTGATCGAACGAAGTTCAGGGGCGAAAGGCGCGAGGTTTTCTCGCGAAAACATATCAAAGGCTGCTTGTAGCTCAATTGAATTTTTTGGCAGGTCTAATGTTCCCGCTTTTTGAATGCTTTTTGTTTCTTTGTCTATGTCAATAATCTGGCCACTGGCAATAAGTTTTGTGTCAACAACACTATGCTTGAGCGAAATACGATTTTTGAGGTCGAGTTCTTTGGCCGCTTGGAAAAAGACTGGTACAAAATCAGACGATAAGCGAGTTTCTTCTCTGAAGCGTTTTGAGTGATACGACGTTAAGTTAATGGCTCTATAAGATTCAAGTCGTTTTCCTTCAAAGACAGTTATGTATTCTTTCGATATGTCCTCTGCGATGCCTATATCGCTCAAACTAGTAAATACATAACCGACGTTTAGATCTGCATCTTTATAGTGACAATGCTCGGGCATTCTCATAATGCGTCCGATGGTCTGGATAGAAAACACTACGCTTTTCCATTCACGAAAAAGTACAAGAATTGCCGCCCTTGGGCAATCCCATCCCACAGCAATTGCTTGCTTGAAAATCATCACTTCGACTTCGTTGTCATTTTTCTCGATATTATCTAGGTTAATTTTGTTGTCCTTGTCAGAAAGGTAGACGGCTAGTTTTCCATTTTCGGTGTTAATACCATAACCGGCCAACAATTTAATAACTGAATCTTTCTTGTCGGTTAAACCCTGGCGATTATCTGGAATTTGAATGAGTACTAGTGGGTTAACGTTAGAGCCTTCTGCTTCATATTTCTTGGCGAGCGCATGCCTTTTTTTAAGGGCCGTCTCAATGACAAGTTCGTCAGCTGTCCTATCGGTAAGTTTTTTGTCTAATTTAAGATCTTCAAAACCAGGATTTATTACAATTTCCTTTTTGATCATTTCATCTTTTTTGACATCACGAAGATCAATCTCAACACCATTGAATACCCCTTTAAACTGAGGGGTAGCCGAGACTTCAATCGTTACTTTTGGTCCAATTTCATTAATAAGGTCCTGGGACTTTTCTGTTTCAGCATTACGGTGACTCTCGTCAATAATTAATATGACTGTGCGTCCGGCATTTTTGGTGCGGTCGACAATGCTAGAAAGATTATTATCACGTTCGTTAGCACGAACATAGATATTGCCTTTTTTGTTAATACTGGCCCAGTTCAGAAATAATATTTCGTTTTCAGCTATTTTTCTGTCATCTAAGTCCTCGAAGTAGGAACACTTTAAACCAGTGCCGTATTGATCGTAATATTTCTTTAAACTATTACGACTTTGATCGTGCAATTTATTGACAGCAATCCAAATAAAAGAAAACTGTTTGCCGTCAATGCGCGAGTCCGTAAGTCGTTTTAGAGATTCGGCCATCATCAAAGTTTTACCCGAGCCAGTCGGCGCCTTGAAAATACAGATTTTGTTTCCTTCCATATCCAGAAGGTCGTTGACCTCTTGTCTCAACTTAACAACTGCTTTTTCTTGATAGTCCTTGAATTCGATCCACATAGACTTACTTAAAAATCTCTCGATAAACCTTTAGAATCACCTCAGGAATAGCACATAACGTGACACGATCTTTTAGATCTGTAAATTGACCTTCGTGAGGGTCATCGCCAAGCGAAAAGACATATGTGTTGAAATGTCCTTCTATTTTTTTGATAGCGTCTTTGAAATCATCGATCGCTTCCTCATAAAAAATAATGCCTAAGTATTTATCACTGTTTCTAAAAATTTTAAAGTCACCTGCATCTTCGACTAATTCAAACGCTTTTTCGCGAATACAAAGCATATCTGTTGATTCGCTCACTATCTTCCTTTTATTCTTATCTGTCGGTTCGGATTCTACAAAATCACAAACATAGTACCTTAAATTACCGCCAAGCCCATCAACATTTTCGCCCTTAGCGCCTTTATAACCTTTAATGGCTTTTTTAAGCCGAGGATAGCAAATATCAGTTGCAATATTATTTTCATTATTGGTACACATTATAAATTGCCTAGATCCCCCGTCTTCTTTATTCATCATCATCACTGCATGACCCGTTGTGCCAGAGCCTGCAAAGAAGTCCAGAATTACAGCATCTTTTTTATTGGTTCCGACTTTGATGCAATCTATGACTGCATATGGAGACTTTGGGAAGTCAAACGAACCGGATGTCCCCATTATTTTATCTAGAGTTCCCGTGCCATGTTCACTGGCTGAATACTTGGTATCTGCCCAGAAGCTTTTTGGAGTTTCACCGTTTAATCCGCCACTGTGGCGAAAATAGACTTGATCTCCATTGCGCGTATGCTTCACATAGATAATCCCTTTGGCTGCCTTGTCCTCTACGCTGTCTTTAGCAGCTCTCCAAATACGCTTTTGTCCTCTTGTATCAATGGGCAAAATTGTTTTTTTTAGCTTCTCTGTAACGCTAATTTTATTAGAGTCTGGATCGTAATATATAGGGTAGTATCTCTCAGACATACTTCCATCGCGTTTAGTTGCCAGGCTATCTTGGCCTTCTTTTCTTAAGTTTCGTTCTTCATACCATTTACCTTCTGCGTCCTGTTGGTATGTATGGCTCTTGTCAGACGGATTTATATAAAACGGCGCAACCTTTGTGTCAGAATTCTTAGCAAAGAATAAGGCGTATTCGTGCTGCAGGGCTACCTTACGCTTGCTTTTTCGTCCTCCTGGATTAATGCGAATAGCGACTGTTCCGAGGTGGTTATATTCTTGAAATATTTCCTCCATTAGCAACCATAAGCGGGGCATTTCGTTGTCATCAATTGTTACACATATGACGCCATCATCCTTGAGTAAGTTTTTGGCGAGCTTAAGTCGTTTGTACATTAATGATAACCATTTGCTGTGACGAAAAGGATCAGTAATATCTATGTAATCGTTGTTGTATTTCCAATCTCTGGCCCCCGTATTGTAGGGTGGGTCAATGTAAATAAAGTCGACTGCACTATGGTGCGTAAAATTTAAGACTGCCAGCGAGTGATAATTGTCGCCCTCAATAAGTAAATTAACGGGGCTGTCTTTATCATTGTTAATTTCCCTGTTCTTATCTTCTTTTAAGATTGGAAAAGGCTTGCCAACTACATCGTTAGGGAATATTTCATTTGGGGCGCTTGCATCGGGATTAATAAGAGTATCGATTTTTTCTTCCGACAAATCCCTGTGCCAAACAAGCCCGTACTTTGTATCTTTAATACGGCGGAGTTCTTTAATTAGCTCCTCTTTGGACCAGCCATCATAGTCTTTTTTTCTCACCATAGCGTTATTGAAAGAATAGCACTATTACATCTGTTTGGAAATTGTTGTCTCATAAAATTCAGAGAATTCATTAAGATTTAATGTTTTGTGGTCTGGGGAAAGTTCCGATAATTAACAACACGAGAGTTAGCTCCACCATCCCTAGCACGAAATATGCGATCTGGAGCCAGTGGATGATGTGGGTCGTGTATATCTCGGTGAAGATCCAGATCAGGGCGCCGAAGCCGGCTACGGCCGCGGCCAGGTTGGCATTTTCGTGGCGCTTCAGCAGGAGTAGGGCAGCCAGTGCCTGCGTGCCGCCAAAGACGATCAGCAGTATCAGGCCCGGAATTAAATAAGAATGAAACGGAGAAGTTGCAAGGTTTGAGAGCGGCATGCCCAGGCCGTTGTCGGCAATCAAGCCGATGCCGCCGCCAATGCCGGAGACCGCAATGAAGGCCGTGGTGGCGATGAGTGTTTTATGCAAGGTATCTTTGTGCATGTGTTCCCTTCCGCTGCCATTATACGTCGGATATTAAATAAACCTTAAACCGTTGTGTTTTGGTGCCGGATTTATTGTGCGGCCGCGGCGCCGGGATTTATAATGAAGCCACTATGGGCAAGCGCGACAACATACTGCTGAAAGATATCAACCACAAGCTGGACGCTATTTTAGAAGGCCAAGCCGCCATGGCTCATGTACCGCTGCAAATCGAGCGGCTGCAGATTGATATGACTGAGGTTAAAGGAGATATGCGGGTCATAAAAATCGTCCTTAAAGACCACTCCAAAGATATAGCCGAACTAAAACAGGCAGTCGCTTAGCGTTTGCGCTTCTTCGGGTTCAGTTCTTTTTTGCGAAGGCGCAAGTTCTTCGGCGTTACTTCCAGCAGTTCGTCGTTTTCGATAAAGTCCAGGCATTCTTCGAGGCTGAAGATGGTGGCCGGGGTTAGCTGGACCACGCCGTCAGAAGATGACGAGCGCATATTCGTCAGGTGCTTGGCTTTGCAGACGTTGATTTCCATGTCTTCCTGGCGGCTGTTGAGGCCGATGATTTGGCCGGCGTAAACCTTTTCCGCCGGGTTGACGTAGATGGTGCCGCGGGCTTCCGCCGTTTGGAGCGAGTACGGGGTGGTGGTGCCGGTTTCGTAGGCGATGAGCACGCCGTTGCGCAGCTGTCGCAGTTCCGGCGCGACCGGTTCGTAGCCGGTAGTCAGCGAGTTCATAACAATGGTGCCTTTGGTGTTGGTCAGCAAGATGTTGCGCATGCCGAGCAGGGCGCGGGTCGGCATCTCATAAATCAGCTTGGTGACGCCTTTGGGGCTGGCAAACTGTTCCTTGAGCGTGGCCCGGCGCTGGCCTAGCTCCATCTGCACCGCGCCGACGTGTTCCGCCGGCACTTCAATGATAACTTCTTCGATCGATTCGACCGTTTGGCCGTTTTCCTCATGCGTCACGACCTGCGGGCGGCCGACTTCGAATTCGTAGCCTTCGCGGCGCATGGTTTCGATCAGCACACCCAAGTGGAGCTCGCCGCGGCCAGACACCGTGAAGCCGATGCCGTCGTCTTCGACCTTCAGGCCGACGTTCGTTTCCAGCTCTTTATGAAGCCTCTCCGCGATCTGGCGCGAGGTATTGAATTCGCCTTCCTGGCCCTTGAACGGGCTGGTATTCGGGCCCAGGTAAATGCGCAGCGTCGGCGCTTCGACTTCGATAGTCGGCAGGGCCTCCGGCTGGTTGGCGTCCGCGACCGTTTCGCCAATTTGGGCGTCCGTAATGCCGGTCAGCTGGACGATGTCGCCAGCGATCGCTTCCTGCACTTCAAACTTGCCGGTACCGTGGCTCATGAAGACGTTGTCTATCTTGGCTTTGGTTTGCGAGCCGTCCTTTTTGCAGAGTGTGACCTGGTCGCCCGGCTTGACCCGGCCGCGGGTAATGCGCCCTATGGCGTACTTGCCTTTGAACGTGTCATACGCTAGGGCGGTAACCAGCATCTGGAACGGCTTGTCCAGTTCGACTTTGGGTGCCGGCACATGCTCAGTAACTGCCTTGAAAATAACTTCCAGGTCGCCCGCGGCCTCAGCGTTGGCCGGGATACTGTCCCAGGCCTTCCCCGCGCGCCCTACGGCGTAGTACACCGGGTAGTGCAGCTGGTCTTCGTGCACCGCCAGCTCCAGGAACAGGTCGGCCAGCTCGTCTTCGACTTCTTTGATGCGGCTGCCATCTTTGTCGATCTTATTAATAATGACGATGGGCTTCAGCTCGGCCGCCAGGGCTTTGCCAAGCACGAACTTCGTCTGCGGCATCGGGCCTTCTTGGGCATCCACGATCAGCAGGCAGCCGTCGGCCAAGTTCAGCGTGCGCTCCACCTCGCCCGAGAAGTCGGCGTGGCCGGGCGTGTCAATTATATTCACCCGGTAGTCGCCGTGCTGCACCGCCGTCACCT
>CAYLML010000033.1:0-7566 GCA_964384985.1 uncultured Candidatus Saccharibacteria bacterium
ATGTTATTACAGAGGAAAACGCCGAGATACTGGTAGTGGGCTTGCCTCGGGGGCTGGAAGGCCAGCATACCGCCCAGACCGATACCGTGGAATCTTTTGTACGGACATTGCGCGAACACATCAAGCTACCGGTCCACATGCAGGACGAAGCCTTGACCTCCAAATACGCCGAAGCCGAACTGCACTCCCGCGGCAAACCCTACGATCACGGCGATATAGACGCGCTGGCCGCCACGTACATCCTGCAGGATTGGCTGGCAGAAGGGCGGGCGGAAACATCGTAATGGTACGCTACGGAAGCCGCCGGAAACGCCGTATCCCGATTCGTGTCGCGGCCGTGCTCACAATCATCATAGTTATAGCAGTTACAGGGGCGCTGATTGCCCGACATCGCTATTACTCCTACCTACAGCCGGTCAGCAGCAGCCAAACCAGCCAGATTTTTACCGTGAAACCGAACAGTTCGGTCAAACTGATCGCCGACAACTTGCAAAATGCCCATCTGATACGAAGTTCCTGGGCTTTCCAACTGTATGTCCAGCGCAGCGACCAGTCCAAGCAGCTGCAAGCCGGAACGTACGCGCTGTCGCCCAGCGCCGGCATCCCATCTATTGCCAACACTCTTTCAGGAGGCAAGGTAGCTACCAAATTAGTCGTTATCATACCCGGCCGCCGTATTGACCAGGTGCGGGCCGACCTCATAAATAACGGCGGTTTTTCACCGGCCGCCGTTGATCGGGCGCTTGACCCCGCTCAATACAGCGATCTGCCGGCTCTGGCCTTTAAGCCGGCTAACGTGAACACGCTTGAAGGCCTGCTCTGGCCGGATTCATACTTGAAAGAATCCACTACCGATCCATCGGTCATTATCCGCGAGTCTCTGGTTGCTATGGGCCAGCACCTGACGCCTGATGTCCAAGCCGGTTTCGCTGCCGAGGGTCTGACGACGTACCAAGGACTGACGCTGGCTTCCATAGTGGAGCAGGAAGTCAGCAAGGCGTCGGATAAGCCCCAAGTAGCCCAGGTGTTCCTGACGCGCTTCAAGGCCGGTAGTACGCTTGGCTCGGATGTTACTGCCCGCTACGGCGCCATTGAGGCCGGTATGGCGCCCAGCCTGACGTACGACTCCCCCTACAACACTCGTATACATACCGGTTTGCCGCCAAGTCCGATCAGCACCATCAGTGCCAGCTCGCTTAACGCCGCGCTGCACCCGGCAGCCACCAACTGGCTGTACTTCGTGGCCGGGGATGATGGCAACACCTATTTCTCCACGAACCTTCAGGACCATCAGGCCAAGACCCAGCAGTATTGCCACAAATTATGCGGTAATTAACGCATCAATTAATTTTTAATTAACGGGGGTAAATAACCATAAAAGCCTTGCGTTGGCAGGCTATTTTGCTACAATAGACGGGTAACGTTTACAGGGGTCCTTATCTGTTATTCCCTAGTTAAAGTGTTACCTCTTCGGTACGACAATTTTTAATTGACGCGGCATCGCTTCGCATTTTGATTATATAAACGTCGCCGGGAGTATAGCAAAGCGTTCAGCTTGCACGGAGATTGTATTAGTACAGCCCGAACATCTATCGCAGCCCGTTTAGCCGTTCCAGGAGCCCCCTGGCCGGCTAAGCTTCAACGCCGGGTTCAGACAAAGCTCCAGCAAAAAATGGCCCGTCGCAAGGTACGGATCGCTTTGCTGGCTTCGAATATTATTATTCTGGCTATTATCGGGCTGGTCGTCCTGCAGAATCCGCGTACCGCAGGCCAGGCCGCGCCATCCCTGAGTAACTCCGATACGGCCGCGCTGGCGGCTAATCCGCTGGACCAGGTCTCTTCGGCCGACATCGCGCTGACCGTGGCCCGCGTAAGCAGTCTCCCCGAGACTACCGCCATCAATAACCAGGCCCAGTCCCAAGCCGCCGACGTTGCCGTGGCTTCTACCGACAACAACGTGACAGCCAAGCCGGAAGTGGTAGCGACCGCGCTGAAATCGCGTGCCGACATCCAGGACTATACCTTTCAGGCGGGAGACACGATCCCTAACCTGGCGACAAAATTCGGCATTACCTCCGACAGCATCCGCTGGTCCAACGGTATCAGCGGCGATACGGTGCCCGCCGGCACCAAGCTGGTCATCCCTCCCGTTACTGGTATCGTATACACGGTTAAGTCCGGCGACACGGCCGACAGCCTGGCTGCCCGGTTCAATGCCAGCAAAGACCAGATATTAGCCTATAACGACGCCGAAATTACCGGACTTCAAGTCGGTGAACAGATTATCATACCCAACGCTTCTTCACAGACGGCTACGACCGCCGCGTCTATCGCGGCAGGCGGCGGCAACGGCACGGCTTTCCCGTGGGGCAGCGGCCCGATGTACGGTTTTAACGGCTATGATTACGGTTACTGCACCTGGTACGTGGCTACGCAGGTCAACGTTCCCGGCAACTGGGGCAACGCCAGCACCTGGGCCTACTATGCCCGCCTAAGCGGCTGGAGCGTCAGCTCTGCGCCCACTGTCGGAGCCATAGCCCAGAAGGGTGGCGGCGAAGGCCATGTTGCTATCGTGACCGGCGTGAATCCGGATGGCTCGGTAACGGTCCGCGACATGAATGGTTTCGCCGGCTGGGGACGTGTCGGCAGCGGCACCGTTTCGACCGGCTTTTTCCAGAATTTTATCACTCATTAAGATGTCCGGAACTGATAGTCGATGAGCTTCGTTGATACGGTCACGGTAAAGGTGGTGGCAGGCGCCGGCGGCGCCGGCAAGCTGAGCTTTCGCCGCGAGAAATTTATCGCTCGCGGCGGCCCGAACGGCGGTGATGGCGGCCACGGCGGCGACGTCGTGCTGCTTGCCAGCCGCAACCAGAATACCTTGGCGGCATTTCGCTACCAAAAGGAAATTACATCCGAGCCCGGCCAGCCCGGCGGCAAAAGCAACAAACATGGCCGCAGCGGCAAGGAACTGCTGGTAGCCGTGCCGGTTGGCACGGTCGCGACAGACGCGAGCGGCACGGTGGTTGCTGACCTCGTAGAAGACGGTCAAAAAGCAGTAGTAGCCCGTGGCGGCCGCGGCGGTTTCGGCAATGCCCACTTTACGTCTTCGCGCCGCCAGGCGCCCGCCTTCGCCGAAAAAGGCGAACCTGGCGAAGAACTGGAACTGAAGCTGGAGCTGAAAGTGATCGCCGATGTCGGCTTAGTCGGCCTGCCCAACGCGGGCAAATCAAGCCTGCTGAGCAAAGTCAGCAATGCGCACCCGGAAATTGCCAACTATCCGTTTACTACCCTAACGCCAAACCTTGGCGTAGTTGACATCGACAAAAACACCAGCGTGCTGTTCGCCGACATTCCCGGCCTAATCGAAGGGGCCAGCGCCGGCAAAGGCCTAGGCCACGACTTCTTGCGCCATATCGAGCGCACGGCGGTTATTCTGCACTTAATCGATACCTACACGGAGGACGTGGCGACTACCTACCAGACGGTCCGCTCGGAATTGGAAGCCTACAGCCCAGACCTGATTAAACGCCCGGAAATTATCGTGTTGACCAAGGTCGAAGGACTGGACGCTGAAATAGTTGCCGACCTGACCGCTCAAATACAAAAAGTCGCTCCCAGGAAAACACCGGTATTTGCCATTTCCGCGCAATCCGGCCTGGGACTCCAGGCATTGTTATTCGCGGTGAAGGACACGGTAGCAGCCGTACGCGCCAAGGCCGCGAAAGCCAGGTCTGCCAAGGCCGGTGAACACCAGGGCGTACCGGTCCTGACGCTCGACGATACCTCCGGCGCCTGGCAAGTCAAGAAATCCGGCAAGGTTTTTATTGTGACCGGCCAGCGGGTCGAGCAGTTTGCCCGCCGCACCGACTTTACGAACGAACAAGGGATCCGGCGCCTGCGCCACATCATGAGCCGTATGGGCGTGATGCACGAATTGGTCCGCCAAGGTGTCGAACCCGGCCAAACTATCCAGATTGGCCCGAATCAATTTAAGTATTGACCAAATAAACATAAGTGTTATATTACTAGACATGGTACGATCACCCGATGATTTCGATGCCCATACAGAGCCTAGAGAGCCGTCGGCTATAGAAGCTGCCGAAGCCGATATAGATGTGCGATTATTAGCAGGGGAACCTCAAGTCAAGGAAGTGTTGGAGATGCTCAATAGTGTCCCACTCGATGATCCAGAAAAGAGGCTTTGGGTTGCCATGCAAATTGCGAAAGTAGGTTATGTGTGCGGCTATACTGATGCCTTAACTGATGGTCCCAAAGGGATTAATCTGGTTTTTGATCATGGGGGTGTTGTAAGCGAATCAGGTTCTGAGGGCCAAGAAATTTAGTAGAGCCCGACTACCTTTTCTATGCTAAACTGGCGCCTATGGCAGCCAGTTTTTTCTTTTATGACCTAGAGACGACCGGCTTTAACGCGCGTTCGGCCCGGATTATGCAGTTTGCCGGCCAGCGTACTGACCTGGCGCTCAAACCGATCGGCCAGCCGGTCAATTGTCTTATCAAACTCACACCGGATGTGCTGCCCAGCCCCGATGCCATACTCGTCACGGGCATTACGCCGCAGCGGACACTGGCAGAGGGCGTTACCGAAGCGGAATTTCTCAAACTGTTTTATAAGGAAGTAGTACAGCCGGATACGATCTTTGCCGGATTCAACAGCGTGCGCTTCGACGATGAGTTTATGCGGTTCCTTCTGTATCGCAACTTTTATGACGCGTACGAATGGCAGTGGAAGGACGGCCGATCGCGCTGGGACCTGCTGGACGCCGTACGCATGACCCGCGCGCTCAGGCCTGACGGCATTGAGTGGCCGTTCGCTCCGGACGGAAAACCGGCCAACCGTCTGGAGTACCTGACCTCCGTTAATAAGCTGGACCACGGCCATGCCCATGACGCGCTCAGCGACGTGCAGGCCACCATTGCCGTAGCCCGCTTGATCCGCGACAAACAGCCTGACTTGTTCACATACCTGCTGGATATGCGCGACAAGAAAAAAGTCGAGGCACTGGTGGGCAAGGGCGAGCCGTTCGTGTATACGAGCGGCCGCTATTCGAGCGAGTATTTGCATACTTCGGCGGCTATATTGCTCGCCAAACATCCGCAGGCAGGCCAGGCGCTGGTGTATGACTTGCGGCATGACCCGACACCATTCATGGACATGACGGTTGACCAGCTCGTAGAAATCTGGCAGTTCACTAAGGATCCGGCAGCGCCGCCGCGCCTGCCGGTGAAGACGGTGAAGTATAACCGTTGCCCGGCGGTGGCGCCGCTCGGCGTTATGAAAGATGCTGCAATACAGGAACGGCTTGGCCTGACGCTGGATACAATCGCCCAAAACCGCGCCAAGCTGCGCGGGCGCCAGGCCGAATTCGCCGATAACGTTTTGCAGGCGGTAGCCCGGCTGGACGCTAAGCGCGAAGCTGAACAAACCAGCCTGGTCGATAACCAGGCAACCGTGGATGCCCGTTTGTACGACGGATTCCTTGGTGACGCTGACCGGGCCGTTCTGCCGAAGATACGTACGGCCTCGCCGGACCAGCTTGCCGGGTTTAAGGACGAAGTGCATGACGGTCGCCTGAAAAACCTGCTGCCACTCTACAAAGCCCGCAATTATCCCGCCAGCTTGACTCCCGACGAAAGGGCGGCCTGGGACGAGTTTTGCCGACAGCAACTGTTCGAGGGCGGCCCCGCTAGCGGTTTGGGCAGGTATTTCACGCGGCTGGATGAGCTGGCGGCAGGCTCGCTGGACGCAGAGAAGCAGTATATAGTCGAAGAGCTGAAACTATACGGGCAATCTATCGTGCCGTCAGATTCAGACGACGGTGCAGCTGGCTAGCGTGCATCGGCTGGCGCATAGCCGACCTGATAATTGCCAGCTGCCGGTGCACATATATGCGGCGGGCCGGGGTCACGGTCAATAAAGCCATTCCCAAGGCGATCCATACTTGGAAGCTGATAGCTATATTGGTGCCCGGAATGAGTCCGAGAACAAGAACATTGTCCACTCTTAAAGCCCTGTATTCCCTTAGTGTTTGAGTTGCATTATACACCTTTTTGTCAAAGCGTCAATAATAGGATATATTACTTATGCTTAATCGTATACGGGTCTATAATTGATTTGACTGAATAGTATTTTTATGGTAATATTATGATTAATATGAAAGCTATTGAGTCGGTCGTTATCGTCGGTTCGTCGGCGACAGGCAAAAGCACGCTAGTCGACAGTCTCCGGAAACCGGAATATGACGACCGGGTCGTTATACCTAACCGCTACATCACACGCCCGCCCCGCTTGAATGACAATACATCCGAAAATACACATATAAGCCACGCCCAATTCCAGGACGGGGTCGAAAGAGGGGTTATCGTACCGTATTGGATGCGGCCGATGGGGGAGAGCCGGCGGGAAAGGTATGGTTTTAACATAGTCGCGGACAATGATGACCGGCTGCGTATTTATTCGGCGAACAACGCTTTCCTACGGCATCCTAATGACTCTACTAGAAGTGTGCTCGAAACTGGTTTAGTCGTCGTGGTTGCCGCGCAGACGGCAGTACGCGATAGGCGTTTGAACGAGCGTTCTCCGGATATGGGTGAAGCCGAGAGGGCACTTCGACTTGATGACGACGGAGCCGATATACCGGACACGCATGACAGAGTCGAAATTATCAATACGACCGGAATGACGCCGATCCAGGGACAGGTAGCGTTCGAGGGACTTATCGGCCAGATTTTGCATGCCTGATTGAGGGGTGGAAAAAGTCAGGATTTTTCTGTATAATGAGTGGCCTTACCAGAGGGAGAAAAATTGGCCGATCAAATAAACGTCAAGGGTGCCCGCGAGCACAACCTGAAGAACATCGATGTGGATATTCCACGGAACAAGTTGGTGGTTATTACCGGTTTGAGCGGATCGGGGAAATCATCGCTGGCGTTTGATACGATTTACGCCGAAGGACAGCGCCGCTATGTGGAGTCGCTGAGTTCGTACGCGCGGCAGTTCCTGGGCTTGATGGAGAAGCCGGATGTCGACCAGATCGACGGGCTGAGCCCGGCCATTTCAATTGACCAGAAGTCGACCTCTCGCAACCCGCGCTCAACTGTGGCGACCGTTACTGAAATTTATGATTACCTGCGCCTGCTGTTCGCGCGCGTGGGGGTGCCGCACTGCCCGATTGACGGCAGTCCCGTGGTTCGGCAAACTTCCGCCGGTATCATCGACCAGATCGTGGCCGCGACTCCCGGCAAGCGCCTGATGGTGTTGGCACCCGTGGTCATAGACAAAAAAGGCGCGTTTGAGCATATTCCCGAACAATACCGGCGCGCCGGGTTCGCCCGGGCACGGGTAGATGGCGTGGTGTACGCGCTGGACGAATTCCCCCAGCTCGATAAGGCCTACCGCCACCGCATTGAAGTAGTTGTCGACCGGCTGGTGAACGATGAAGACAGCCGCGGACGGCTGGTGCAATCGGTTGAGCAGGCGCTGGACGTGGCCGAGGGCAAGCTGGTTATCCTGCATGCAGACAGTGATGAAACCTCTACCTACAG
>CAYLML010000034.1:0-7430 GCA_964384985.1 uncultured Candidatus Saccharibacteria bacterium
CGAGATTGTTCTCAGGCGTCGAAAGGTTTTTACCTGTCATTGTCCTTTTAAGATTACCAGATGTCCGCAATTAAAACCCCGGACATTATCGCCCGGGGTTTTAAAGTGTCAACGACTGAGCTATTAGTCGAGGCTTTTCTTAGTGACGCTGGTGGCTCCGTTCACGGTGCCTTCGTAATTCGCGGTTAGCGTGTACGATGCGCAGGTCGTGTCATCAGCTTCACAGCTGCCGTTGCTTCCGTCTTTTGCCTCGTACCCGTAAGATTTAGAAGTCGCGCTGGCCGCGAAGCAGTTGTTGTGGGTCTTGAAACAGTCAGTGCTGCTTGGCGCCGAAGGGTCGACCAATGCCTCGGTGTCAAGGCTCTTCGCGTTGGAACTCCACCAGGTGGTGCTGTTCACGTCAGCGAGCGATGGATAGTAGCCGCTGTTTTGGAAGAACGCTTCAAGCTGTGTTTGGATAGTCGAAACGTCCGACGAGCGTTTACTGTTGCGGGCCTTCGCCTGGATGCCGCTGTATGTGGTAATAACGAGCAAAGCCAGTATGCCGATTACCACGATGACGATCAAAAGTTCAACGATCGTGAAACCTTGGTTACGTTTTTTAAGGGAGATCATGAGAGCCCACCCTCCTTGCTTAAAATGTTTTGCTATTGATCTTTGAGGCCCAAACCGGCCGCAAGTATCTGGCTATGATTATAACCATAAGCGTTCTCAGGTCAAGCATTCTGTGGATAATTAACGTATCAGGCAGAACAGGGGCCCGGGCTCTTAGTTGCCAATGTTTTTGCTAAGGTTGGCTATCGGTCCCATGACGCTGGCGGCAATGAGGCCGACACCCGCGCCTAAGCAGATAATCATTACGGGCTCAATAATCGCGGCCAGGCCATCGATCAGCACGGCGACCTCTTCTTCGTAGAAATCGGCAATTTTAACGAGCACGGTATCAATCTGCCCGGTTTCTTCGCCTACGAGGAGCATCTGGGCGACAATAGGCGGGAAGTGGGCGCTCTTGCTGATCGGCTCGCTCAGCGGCTTGCCGTTTTTCACCTCTTCCGCGGCTGCCTTAAGCTCGGCCTCGATGACCTTGTTGCCCAAGGCGGCGCCCGTCACGTCCAGCGCGTCCAGCACGCTTACGCCGGCACCCATCAGTGAGGCGAACGTCCGGGAAAAGCGGGCTATGGCAATTTTCTGTATAACAGTCTTCATGACAGGTATCCGAAGCAGCACGGCGTGGAACTTATATTTCCCGGCATCTGTTCTTATATAGCGCAGCAGAAAGAACATGCCAACACCAATTAAGGCGAATATAAAGATCAGGTTCGGCAGGTGATACAGGAGTTTAAACGGCGCGGCCAGCGGTCCGTTCATGTTGTTCAGCGAGTGCAGCACGCTGCCCAGCCCGGGTATGTGGCTCATGATACTGTTGCTCTTGCAAAAATTGCTGATGCTGAGCAGCACCCGGGTATACACCGGCAGCTGGGCGCGCGGGCCGCCAAGAGATGTCAGTATAGTGCCCAGCTTAGGCACGATAAACAGCATGATTCCGAAGAATGCCACTACTGTCACGGTCAGGATTACGATGGGATACATCATGGCGCTCTTGATTTTTTTGCGTATAGAGGCGTCTTGCTCAACTTGGGAGGCCAAGCGTTTTAATATGTCATCCAGGATGCCGCCTTCTTCCCCTGCCCGGACCATGTTGACGTAGACTTCGGAAAAGACCGCCGGGTACTTCGCGAAAGCATCGCCAAGAGGCTGGCCGCTTTCCACGTCTTTGGTAACGCCGGCCAATACTTCGCGCATGTAGGGACTCGACGCGTCGCCCTGCAAAGCGGACAATGACCGGGCCAAAGGCACGCCGGCCGATATCATGGTAGACAGCTGGCGGGTGAAAACGACCAGATCGCCCAGCTTGACCTTTTTACTCTTTGTACTGAAGAAGCCGCCGGCGGTTTTACGGCTGCTCCTTTCGGCCTTAACCAGTACCGGGTGGATGCCCTGTTTGGTTAGCAGCGACAACAAGGCTTGTTTATTAGCGGCTTCAGCCCGGCCCGAAACAGTCTTGCCTTCCTTGTTCGTCGCCTTGTAGTTAAATTGCATAGCTTACTCCTGTGAAGTGACGCGCAGGACCTCTTCCAAGGTCGTCTGTCCGCGCAAGGTCTTGACGAGACCGTCAAGCTGCATGGTTAGCATATGTTCGGAAATAGCAGTCTGTTCAATAGCCTCGCTTGTGTTGTTGGCGACTATCATTTTCTGAATAGCATCGGAATTGTTAAGCACTTCGTAGATACCTACACGACCTTTGTAGCCGGTGTGGTTGCAGTTTTCACAGCCGTCGTCATGCGCCCGCCAAAGCCGGCTAATGCCTGTAGCGGTGGTGCTCGGCTTGTCTGTGTCAGCGTTGCGGCCATCGCCCGATGTACCGATGCCGCCCTGGAGCGCCGATAGTTCCAGTTCGTGTACATGCTTCATTCCGCCGTTATCGTCTATACGGAAAGACTTCATGATTTGTTTCATCATGGTCGCGTCAGGTGTAAAAACCTCGCGGCATTCTACACAGAGCCGGCGGACAAGGCGCTGGGCGACCACTACGCGGACCGTGCTGGCGATCAGGAAAGGCTCGACTCCCATCTCTAGCAAACGCGGCAGACAGGTCGCGGCGTTATTGGTGTGCACCGTACTGAAAACCAAGTGGCCGGTCAGCGCGGCTTGGACCGCGAGGTCGGCCGTCTCGCCGTCTCGTATCTCGCCGACCATGATGATGTTCGGATCCTGCCGGAGCAGCGCTCGCAAACCGCTGCCAAACGTCATGCCCGCTACCGGGTTCACCTGTACCTGGTTAGCGCCGATAATGTGGTATTCTACCGGATCCTCAACCGTTGATATGTTGACATTCGGCGTATTTAGCGAGCTTAAAACACTAAAGAGGGTCGTGGACTTTCCGGAGCCGGTTGGACCGGTTACCAGAACCATGCCGTGCGGTTCGACGATCGCGGCCTGCAAATCAGTGAGCGCCGCTCCCCAAAACCCCAGCTCGGTAAAATCCGCCGGTTTGCTCGATTCGTTCAGTATGCGTATGACTACCTTTTCACCGTCCATAATCGGCAGCGTGGATATCCTAAGGGCATATACCGCGCCGTTTACCTCAACCTTAAACCGACCGTCTTGCGGCGCGCGGTGTTCGTCGATTTTCATGTTGCTTAATATTTTGATGCGGCTAACCAACGCGCCGAGCATTTTGCGCGGCAGCTTGTTGGCTTCGCGCAGCAGGCCGTCAATCCGGTAGCGCACCACCACGAAATTTTCCCGCGGCTCAATATGTATGTCGCTGGCGCCCGCCTTGACGCCGTATTCTATGATAATGTTGACTGTTTGGGCGATTGGCGAATCCTCGGCCAGGTCATCCTCGTCAACTTCTTCGTCAGTCTCGGCTTCGTCCTCGTCGGCCATGACTTTTGTTAATTCGCTGCTGATGTTGCCGCGATACTGGTCGAGTGCGGCTTTGAGCTGGGTACTGGTCGTGATGTGTACTTTCAGGTCCGTGCCAAGCTGCTTCTGCAGGAAGTTAATCGCCTGTATGTCGTCAGGGTCTTCCATTGCCACGAATTTGGTGCCCTGCTTGTCGACGTCAAATACGACGGCATTGTATTGGCGGGCAATACGTTCGGGCAGCAGCTTCAGTTTGTCATGTTTGATTTCGCGGGCGTTCAATTCGACGAACGGCACTTCGATTTCATCGGCGTATAGCTTTGTCAGGTCCTTTTCGCTCAGCAAGCCGTTCTTAATGACCAGGTCCTGCAGCGGCGTTTTGCCATCGGCTTCCTGCCCGCGCAGACTGGCCAGCTGGGTCTTGCTGACCTTCCCGCCGCCTGAGAGCAGCTTTTCAACCAATGAGTCTGCTATATGCATGTTTTTATCTTTATGAGTCCACCCATAATGGCTTAATTCTATCAAATCAAAGGATAAAACGTAAGCGGCGAGATGTTAAAAAATCGTTAAATATTGCCAGAATAGCGGGTTATATAAACGCTAGCAGTTTTACAGCAGACGCGGAAGGCGTAAAGTGCTAAAATAGTAGTAACGAAGTGGGGAATAAACAGAGGAGAAAGACCATGGCGCAAGCAAAAACAGCCAAGACAGACAAGAGCGGTGCGGATAGCGCTCCGGCCAGGGAAGACGAAGGCAAAATCAAGGCTCTTGGGCTGGCGGTAGAGAGCATCGAGAAGCAATTCGGCAAGGGCGCGATCATGAAGCTGGGCGAAGCCTATGCCCGGGATGTCGAGTGCATACCGACCGGCGCGCTTAGCTTGGACATTGCCTTAGGCGGCGGTATTCCCAAAGGACGCATAATAGAAATCTACGGCCCGGAAAGCTCAGGCAAAACTACCTTGAGCCTGCACGCCATAGCCCAGGTGCAAAAAGCCGGCGGCACGGCGGCGTTCATTGACGCCGAGCACGCCCTCGACCCGTCTTACGCCAAACGCATTGGCGTCGATGTCGAGAACCTGCTTCTCAGCCAGCCGGACAACGGCGAACAGGCCTTGGAAATCGTAGAGACACTAGTCCGCTCCAACGCGGTCGACCTTATTGTCGTCGATTCAGTGGCAGCGTTAGTGCCGCGGGCTGAAATAGAAGGCGAAATGGGCGACAGCCATATGGGTCTCCAAGCCCGGCTGATGAGCCAGGCGCTCCGCAAGCTCACGGGCATTATCAGCCGCAGCAAGGCAACAGTTATTTTCATCAACCAGATACGTATGAAAATCGGCGTGATGTTCGGCAACCCGGAAACGACCACCGGCGGCAACGCCTTAAAGTTTTATTCCAGCGTGCGCATGGACATCCGGCGTATCGGTCAGATTAAACAAGGGGAAGAGGTCATTGGCAACCGTACCCGGGTGAAGGTAGTTAAAAACAAGATTGCTCCTCCATTCCGCCAGGCTGAATTCGATATCATGTACAACAAAGGCATTAGCACCAACGGTGATGTCCTTGATCTGGCCGCTGACCGCGGCATAATAGAAAAGGCCGGCGCGTGGTACGCATACAACGACGCCAAGATTGGTCAGGGGCGCGAAGCTGCCAAAACCTACCTCGAAGAAAATCCTAAGGTCGTGGCAGAACTTACCCAGAAAATCATGGCCGCCGAAAACGCCAAGGAGTAGGACTTGACCTCCAGCAACCATGCGATGACCGGAGCGGTCATCGCTGTTGCCATCAAACGCCCGGAACTGGCTATTCCGCTGGCTTTTGCCTCGCACTTCGTGTTGGACGCAATCCCGCACTACGGCATTTACGAAAACGATGTTATTAGGCGTAACAAACATTGGCTTTTCCGCACGGTCCTTGGTATAGATATTCCGCTGTTTATCGCTTTGCTGATTATAGTGCCGCATCTTGCTGTCGGAACTGTGGCTGCCTGGATAGTGTTCGCGAGCATGGTTGCCGCGGTCTTGCCGGACTCGGTATGGGTCTACCGCTTCTTTCGGGAAATTAAAACTCAAAAGTGGGAGGCCGGCGGTTGGTATCCGCGATTTCATCAAGCCATACAATGGTATGAACACCCTCCGGGGCTTATTGTAGAGGTGGTGTGGTTCGCCTGCATGTCAGTGCTGTTCGATAAACTAGTGTCATGAACATCACGGATATAAAACAGCAAGTTAAGCGGCAGGGCAGATACTCGCTGTTTGTGGACGGGAAGTACGCTTTCTCGCTCAGCGAAGCCGCCTTGCTGGATAGTAAACTAAGCGTTGGCCGGGAGCTGAATGAAGTCGAGCTTGCGAAGTTCAAACAACTGTCCGACGACGATAAACTTTATAACAACGCGTTAGCTTACGCGTCGCTCCGCCCCCGCAGTACGTGGGAAATGGAGCAGTACATGCAGCGTAAAAAAAGTTCGCCGGACCTGGCACGCAAAACCCTCAGCAAGTTAAGCAATATCGGTCTTCTGGACGAAGAGGCGTTCGCCCGCAGCTGGGTTGCCAGCCGGCGGCTGTTGAAACCAACATCCCGGCGCAAGCTGCTCCAGGAGCTGCGCGCCAAACGTGTAGCCGATGATATTGCGCAGAAGGTATTGGAGGAAGACGGTCCGGATGAGCATGAACTGCTAGTTGAACTTATTGCTCGAAAACGCAAGCAGACCAGGTACCAGGACGACCAAAAACTCATGCGTTACTTGGCGGGTCAGGGTTTTGGTTACGGCGATATTAAGGATGCCCTTGATCAAGCCGGTTATCAGCCGAACGTTTAGCTGATAGCAGCGTTTGCAGGTGCCGGCGCGTTTTTTAGCAGGTCGTTTATGATAATCCGGCGTGGCGTAATTTCGTTAATCTGGTTGCGGTCGACACTGAGCGAACCGCCGGTAAAGTTTTTAAGTATGGATTGTGACACATAGATTTTCTGCACGTACATAGTTTCAAGTTCGGTGGCGTAATCACTTACCTTTCCCACTTTTTGTTTGCTGGTCGTTACTACCTGCTTTCCAATCAGCTCAAAGTTCAGCTCCATTACTTTTTTCAAACGTACGAGCTCGCCAGCCTCTGCCAGTACGTCGTGGTCGTTGATTACATAACCGTCCGGCATAATGTCCCGAATGTCCTGATATAGCAGCACGAGCTCTTTTTTGTCAAAACTATCCTGGCAGTAAAAACCTTCGATTTTAAGGTTGTTCGGGTTAATAATAGGCGCCGTTATTGTTGCCACGGGGGTTCCCGTCCGCAACGACAATACGGATTTATGAAGCAGTGCGCCGCTTAGTTGAAGCATATATTCAGTATAGCGTATGAGTATCGCCGCACTGATTATGCGGACATCAAATCTTAAATTATTTAAGGTTTAGGATACGTTCAAGACACTTACGCTTGTATGCGATGACAGGCTGGCCGTACAATCCGTCTACCATGCGGCGGATACAAAGCTCATTACAAGCAATCATGGCGGCGATTATGCTGAGCGGTCTGCTGGCGCAGCCGGGTTCCGTTGCTGCTGATACGGTTAATAATCTCTCCCTCATTATTAGCAAGCTCAAAGTTACCAGCAGCAGCGGTCAATTCATAACGCTGTATAACGCCACGGACAAGACGCTCGATATGAGCAAATACCAGCTGGAGTATTTCAACAGCTACGATTTGGGCAAGGCCACTAGCAGTAAGCTGATTGATCTTTCCGGTATGGTTCCGCCGCATGGTTATTTTATGGTTAACGATGATGACTTGTTATTGTGCTACCAACTGACTGTTGATTCAATGTCGCTCGGGCTGTCCAGCACTGCCGGAATGGTAGAAGTCATGGGGTTCAACCAGGCGAGCCCGGGCGGTCCGGTTGCGCCGGTACTGCAAGATTATATCGGATGGTCTAAGACACCTGCGCCTGGCGCGGTTACTTTGCCAAGTACAGCCGGCGCGTTTTTGCAGCGCCAACCCGCTGACACCGCG
>CAYLML010000035.1:0-7087 GCA_964384985.1 uncultured Candidatus Saccharibacteria bacterium
CAAAAAAGCGTTGCAGCAAGTAGTGTTCGCGGCGTCCGCGGATGAAACCCGTCCGGTATTAACAGGTGTTCTTATTCAAACAGCTGACGGGGTGTTGTCTATGGCGGCGACCGACAGCTACCGCTTAGCTGAAAAACGATTGGGGAAAAACAAAGAAGACATTCGGCTGCTTGTTCCGGCGTCCGCCATGCAGGATTTGCTGCGGGTTTTGGGCGACGGCGACGAGCCGGTTAAAATCACCAATGATGACCAGCAGGTTTTATTCCAAGTCGGGGATATTGAATTAGTGACCAGGCTACTTGAAGGAAAGTACCCCGATTACAAAAAACTAATTCCTAAGACGTTTGCAGCCCAGGCAACCCTGAAACGCTCCGACCTAATTAATGTGACTAAGGTTTCCAGCCTGTTTGCCCGGGAAAGCGCCGGCAGTGTGACCATAGAGCTAAATAAAGGCGACAAGCAGCTCAGTATACGCTCCATAGCCTCCCAGCTTGGCGAAAACACCGCTACCGCTGATGCCAAAGTAACCGCCGACGGCAGTATCACCCTGAATTCACGCTATTTACTTGACGCGCTCGGGGTTTTATCGGGCGAAGAGATTGTGTTCGGGTTTAATGGCAAACTGGAACCAACCCTTATATATGATCCGTCAGACGATGATTACCGGCATATAATCATGCCGCTAAAAAGCTAGATACAGGCTGCACGCCGGGGCAGCCGCCAGCAAAGCCGTACAATAAGAGTATGATTACCGATATTCGTTTGCAGAACTTCCGCTCGTATGGCGACGTGTCGTTTGAGCTAAGCCCCGGCGTGAATATTATAGTCGGACCAAACGCGAGCGGTAAAACCAACCTTCTGGAAGCCTTGCTGGTGCTGGCACGCGGCGGATCATACCGGGCACGCGACCCGGAGCTGGTGCATTTCAATAAACCATGGTCCCGGCTCGATAGCAACGACAGTTCCGGCGGACGTCGGACGGTCAAAATCACCGCCGAACCTACCCCAGCCAAGCAGTACGAAATTGACGGCAAGCCTTTGAAGCGCCTCATGTTGCAGCACGCGCTGCCTGTCGTGCTTTTTGAACCTGAAGACTTGCGGTTATTGTCGGGCGGACCGGAACGGCGCAGGGATTATATGGATGATCTGTTAGAGCAAACAACACCCGGCTACGGTGTACTGCGCAGGAAATACCGCCGCGCTCTAGTCCAACGGAATACTTTGCTAAAACAACATGGTTCAAAAAACCAAATCTTCCCCTGGGATATCAGATTGAGCGAATTAGCCGGCCAGATTGTCAGGGCCCGGACAAGCCTGGTCGATAGATTAAATAAGGACGTCCCAGGCTTGTACCGAAAACTTTCAGGCACTAAAACAAAAGTATCACTGGGTTACCAGAACCGTTGGCCTGTTGAAAACTACGAAACTAAACTATTGAAAGAGCTTGAAACCAACCTGGAGTTAGACAGAGCTCGCGGGTTTACCGGATCGGGGCCGCACCGCGAGGATCTGGTTGTAGAATTCGGCGGCCATCTGGCCCAGGATACGGCCTCCCGCGGCGAAATCCGCACCGCCGTCCTGGCTCTGAAAATCCTCGAACTGAAAATCCTCGAAGACCTGCGCGACGCCCACCCCCTGCTACTATTAGATGATGTCTTCAGCGAGCTCGACGGCCGCCGCCGCCACGCTCTGACTGACTACCTGGCGTCCTACCAAACTTTCATAACCACCACCGATGCTGACGCCGTACTTAAACACTTAACTACTGTTACCAGCAATATTATTCCCGTATTAGACAATAGCTAGCATATTGTCATTGTGGCTGGCCAATCACGCGTAATTTATTAAGGTCAAAACCCCGACTTTGCAGCTCATTAGATATAGCTTGCGTAGCGGCTTGGGCATAAGAGCCGGGCCCGTATCTCGCTATAACAGTCGGCACACCAGAAAAATTAACCATCGAGACGTTATATACACCCATCTGGGCGGGTAATATATCCTGGAGCTTGTACACTATGTCAGCAACCTTTTGTCCGCGCAGCCCGATTCGCTTTATTTCCTGAGACTGGTTTTGATCGGCAACCCCCAAATATAAGTAAGAACCGTCACTGCTTAGAGATAATTCGGTTATGGGTTGCGCTAAAGGAGTGTTGGCAACAACACGGGATTTCTGCTGGTTAATATTGTATGACCACAGCTGGCCGCCAACAGCATAAAGCAGAGTTGTGTTATCAAGCCAAAATGGAGTTGAAAAGTTTGACTGAGGAATTGTGTATACAACGTTCAATTTATTGTCTAACACCTCACCCCCGCTATGGTCCGCAACAGCCAAGTAGCTTCCACTAGGTGAAAATGCCGCCGAAAACGCCCCAACGCTGCGTTTAACGGTTTTGCCCGAATCATTGACTATAGCTATAGAGGGAGATTTATTTTTATCAGCGTGAGCATCATCTGCGTACACGAATGAAATAACTGCTACTTGCACATTTCCAGGCACCAGCAGCGAGACATCCAGCGGCGCGGTATATATTTTCTTGAAGTTGCCGCCGGCACCACCCAAATAAACAGTATTGCCCACCGCCACATATATCTGTTGCTTTTTGCCAACTGCAAACACAGGAACGTCATGATCATCATTCGGCACATCCAAGTGCACGGGTTTAACAGAACCGTTCGTTATGGTGTACAAGTTGCCGTCCGGGTCGCTGCCCACTCCGAATCCGGTGTCAGCCCAACTCACACTCCGTAGAGTAGTCGATGACGCCAAGGTAGTTAAAGAGTTGTCTGAGTTTATTTTGCTAAGGTTGCCGTTTCCGTTTATGTAAAGCAGCTGCGAACTATCTGCCGCTACGGCTGTGGCCGTGTCGTCCAGGACAGGTTCTATACCCGATGCTTGAACAGGATTAAGTATATAGTGGGCAGTTTGCCGGGCTTTGACAGTGATAACTTTGCTTGTACCCAATGATCCGCCGGTAACATTCGCAACGTACCTGCCCGCCTTAAGCCTGGCCACTAGTTTAGAATGGCCTTGCTGCGGCAATGGGCTCCCCGAAGTGGTTGAAAGTGAGATTGTGCTGTATTTGTCGGAGCTGGTTATAATAACCCTGCCAGTGGTCAGGTAATGCACTATCCAAACCACCACCAAAGCCACGAACAGCAAGCAGAGCAGCGCTATCGCGGCGCGCTTGAGCAGCCTGATGTCCTGTAGCTGCTGAGTGTCATAACCCTCGTCCACGGCCATCATTCTACCACGTCGGCCAGTCATTAGGCACGGTGCCGGCCAAGTTCTTGCCGCCTTGCTGGTCGGAGAATTGATATATGCCGGCAGGCGCCCCAAGACTTTTCAGAAGGTCGCTAAAGTTTTTGCCGTACGCGGTCGCTGTCCCATCGGGAACCGCCCCGTATGCTACGTATGCCGCAGCCAAGTCAACTGGCGGTTTAACGGTTTGGTCACCCCAGCCAGTCTCTAGGTAAGGAAAGACATTATGCAGCGTACACAGTACAGTGCTTGAGTCGACTGTTTGCCCTACGTGAACTTTAACGTCGGTACAGTTCTCGGCTACATACACTCTTTTGCCCGCTGCCGACCCGTCATTAAGGATATAGCTCAGGAATGTCCCAGCTGAGCCGTTCTCCCCCGGCCAGCCGGAACCCGTGTTCACGTAGTCAACCGTACCGTTTCCGATAGCGTAAATTGGGCCGTCACCTGTATAGTCGACGCCCTGGTCTATACGAGCCGCACCCAGCCCGGTAATATCGCGCAAGGGGTTTTGGTAGCCAGTGGTCGAGCCGGCCGCGCAGCCGCCTGTTGTAGGCGAAGCCGCCGGGGTTGCCGGACCGGTGCCCCCACCTGCTCCTCCGCCGACTCCACCGCTTGGTCCGCCAAACTTTTGGAATGCGTCCCATACAAGGCTCGGGTACGACGCATTGGGGTCGCCGATGCCGTTATAGTCCGCCGCCGCCTGCCGTAATTTGCTTTCGTCGGTGGTGTTTTTTGCGCCCAAAGCGGCTAGAAGTTTGGCACCGGCGAAAGATGCGTCAGTCAAATCCTCCACATCTTTTTTACCATCGCCATTTCCATCTTGCTCGTTTGATTGCCATGTCGGGTATTCAAATTGGAATGGTCCTGCGGCACCCGGACCTGGAGGCTGGGTAGGCCAGTCCGATGACCCGGAACTGGCTACGCCTGAGGAGGCCCAAGGCGACCCATGCCCATATGGTGGCGGTGGATCTGGGAAACTATTGCCATGCTCCCCGCCGTAGAAGACTGCAGCCAGAAAGGCCGGCGAGATGTTAAATTTGTTAGCGGCCGCAGTGAATATTTTGTTATAAGGGTCAGGAACCGAAGATGGCAGCGTGCCTGGCCCCAAAGTAGTTGTGCCGCCTGTCGATCCCGCGCAGCACTCGCCCGACGGGGCGCCGGAAGAGCTAGTCGGACTGCCTATAGCGGCTAGAACCAGCTTGGCGAGTGCCTGACTTCCGTCCGATGTGGGGTGTACCCCAAGACTGTCGCCCTTGTTTATATAGCCGTTCGGGTCAGTTTCGGACTTGGTTGGCTGGCCGGGGTTGCCGTCCGGATCAACAGCCTTAAACCACGATATTATCTGATACCCCTCGTTGGCCGCCTCTTTGCGAATAGCCTGGTTGGTCGGCCCGACTATTGTTTGGTTGAAATTATCACTTCGCCCTACCGAGATGGTGTCCACCCAGAATATGTCAGCATCCGGGTTTATGCTTTGTATTTCAGATATGGTTTTGTCGATATCCTGGGGAGTGGCGCCGCCATTAGTGCCCAATGCCACTACTACGGCATCCGCTTGCTTGATTTCATCGGCGTCATGGGTAATCGCGTCAAGCCCCGACAACTTATTGCCGGTTGTGCCCGGCGTATCTATCCCTCTGCTTACTGAAGCGTCAATATTCACGTTGTCTACGCCCTGCGCCTGGAACGCGCTCTTATACGCGCCCGTGGCCGCTTCGGTGATTGAGTCGCCAAGAATATATATATTATTGACGGACGGACCCCCTCCGCTGATTATTGAGCCCGGGGCACAGCAAGTTCCGCTATCACCTGCGCCTGCCCCGGTAGTGCCTGTAGTGCCGGTAGTTGAACTGCCGACGACTCCTCCGTTCCCAAAATCCTTCATAGCCTTGTTAGCGGCATTTTCCCGACGTGCGTCGTGAGAGACAGAAACCAGAGGGTTTTCAAAGATATTCATAAACGCGATTGCCGCAGTATCCGGACTTGTAGCCTGGTTTATGTAGTCCTGCATCTCGTTGTTGTAGTACTTCATATAATAGTAGACGACATCCAGCTGCGTGGATATGTAATACACGTCGTCCTTGTTCACCTTAACGGGAGATTTGCCACCTACTGTCCAGTCTGTCCAAGGGCCTGATCTGATGATGGAGGCGCCCGGCGTGAAACCAAAAAGCCCCCAACCTTGCGTTTGCCCCGTTAGGTTGCTGGGGTCCTTCGTGCTGCCGGCAGGATCTTCAATATTCGTCGGGTCCCAGACGCCCTCCACGGCGATGTTGCCCATAATCCCGGCCGCTTGGACGGGCGTCCACCCCTGAGCTATTAGATAATTCCAGATTTTTTGCCTGACACTGTTGCCTGGGAGCTGATTATCGGGCACCTCGTTACCGACCGTCAAAGTGCCTCCTCCGCCCCCGGAACTCGCTCCGGAAGTATCGCACGCCGCTTGCGCTACCCAGTTCGGATATTTGCTGAGTGCTTCGATCTCGGAGTTAGGCAGCGGGCTGGCTGTTGTTGGTTCAGGTGCAGGGGCTGTGGCCGCAAACACCGGCAAAGCGACGCTATTAAAAACGAAACACAGACCAAGCAGTACAATGGCCAGCCTGTACGCTATTTTAGACATGATTCCTTTGCCCGTTCATCAATTGCCCACCTTGCCGTTAAAGTAGGGGTCCATCCAGCCAACATAGGTCATACCCCACTTGGACTCAATCAGGTCGGCCGGCGCGATATATACACCGCCCGAACCCAATATGTCCGTGGAGAAGACAGTGTTATCACCCACGTAGACCGCCACATGTCCGTTAGAGTCACCAGCAGCCGTGTATATCAGCAGGGCACCGATCGGCGGACTTCGATCACCGGGATGTGCATGACCGGCAGCTTTGGCAGTATTCCAGGCGGAATGGGGATCATTATAGGGGTTTGGATATACGCCGCGATGGTTGAGCCAGATCCATTCAGCCGCACTTTCGCAGAGGAAGGAGCAGTCACCTCCCGGGGGATCAGATATCTTCGCGCAGAACGCAGCGGCGGCTGGGTCAAACGGTGGCCCGGCTGTTGTCTGGCCGACATTTTTAGCCCGGGCCAGCATAGCATCGACACCTGGATATGCCGGATGGCTGGTGTCGGTGGTGAAGGGTCCTTTGTCGCTACCCGGTAGACCAGGCGACGTCGTACCCGAACCACTACTTCCGCCAGACGCACCATTCAAATCGGTTAGATCCTCTTTGGTTAAGTTTTGCTGGGGATCCCACAAGCCGCCACCGCTGCCAGTGCCAGCCTTTATCAGAAAGCACGGATTAGATGTTTTATTAAGCGGTTGGCCGGTGTTCGGGTCGGCGTTGTCCGGACCTGATGATGATTCATTCCAGCTATTGTCTTTCTGGTAGGCGTTGGCTGCGTTATCTGAACAATGATCGTCCCAATACTTCGAAGCATCGTCTGGAATAGTGCCATCGGGGTATCCATATTGTGTGATGCCATGGGCGTCATCTTGCGGGGTGGCGTCGGCGCTGGCCCGTCCAGTGAAAATCGATCCAAAGCCGTGCGTTAAAGCACTGAATGGGTTCATCAAACTGGCAAAACTGTCCTGTGCGACTACCTGCGGTCCGCCGAACGGCACATCCATGGCCAGTTTTGATACCAGCGAGTATTGGCTGTCCGTGCTAAACATGCGGGCGAAGAAAGGCTGTTGGGCGAATTGCTTTTGGTCTTCTTGCTGCTGGGCCGCGACTATTTGGGATTTCTGGTCGGGAGTGATTGCCTGGCAGCCCAGAATTCTTTGACAGCTGTCATTTCCAAGGTAATCCGGGCCCCCCGCCCCGG
>CAYLML010000036.1:0-6924 GCA_964384985.1 uncultured Candidatus Saccharibacteria bacterium
GTTTTCGCGGCCATAACCTGGATAGCCAGAACATGGCTGACGCGCACCACTGATGCCATCGACTCCCGCTACAAACTGGGCAGCGCCTTTGGCGGATTGCTTATCCTGGGTATTACGACCAGCCTGCCGGAAATATCGGTGGCGGTTTCGGCGGCGCTGCAGCACCACTACGGCATTATTATCGGCACGCTCGTCGGCGGCATCGCGATGCAAACGGTAGTCATTAGCTTTCTGGACGCTCGGATGCGTGAGCCGGTCAGCCTGACTTTCAACGCCGCGTCGCTCACACTGGTGGTTGAAGCGACCCTGGTCATTATGGTGACTGTCGCGGCCATCCTGGCTATCCGCACGCCGGTGGTCATACCGCATACGGCGATCAGCCTGACATCGCTGCTCATTTTTCTATTGTGGCTGAGCGGCCTTTGGCTGGTTTATAAGATCAGACAGGGGCTGCCATGGCGAGCTGAAGCGATTGAAGCAAAGCCGGGCCGCGCCCATCACGAACGCCGCCAAGTCGTAAACCATCCCTTGCTGAGGAAAGCCTCCAGCACTAAGGTTTTCACGATTCTGGGCGTGTCATCGCTGACTACCTTGATGGCGGGCGTGGGCTTGCAGAGCACTGGCAACACCTTGGCCGGCGATTGGGGGATCGGCAGCGGCCTGTTCGCGGCGACGTTTATTGCCTTTGCCGGTTCACTGCCGAATATCAGCACCGGCTTCGCCTCTATAGGACTGGGCGATTACAAGCTGGCTATGAGCGATATTTTTGGCGGCAACGCTTTCATGCCGGCGTTATTTATCGTGTGCGACCTTGTATCGGGCCACGCCGTGCTCCAGCATGCAACGGCAAGCGACATATGGTTCGCGGCAATCGGCGTGCTGGTAACGTCAATATATATTATCGGCTTGATAGTCCGGCCACGCCGCGTATTCCTGCGCATGGGCATCGATTCCATCGCTGTTCTCTGTCTGTACATCGTTGGAGTTGTAATACTCACAGCGACTGGCGGCTGAATTGCCAGCGCGCGGCGCACTTCCTATCTGTTATAATGCATGGGCACTTATCGGGGTGTAGCGCAGTTGGTAGCGCGTACGGCTGGGGGCCGTGAGGTCGCAGGTTCAAGTCCTGTCACCCCGACCATTGCATTAATTAAAAAAATCTGTAATAATACTGCCATTATGAATAGACTTGATGTGCCCAATCTCGGCGGTGTGGCGCCGGCTGAGGCAGGTGCTCCGGCACAAGCACCAGTTGTGCCGCCACATCTGCTCGAAGCCGCCGGCTCCGCGATTCAACTTGCGATGGAGGCCTTTGACCGGAAAGTGGTTCCTATGGGCCTGCTGGTAGGTTTGGCGTTTGATGGAGCGGATGTTAGCAGGGGAGACTTTTCGTTTTTTAAACAAGCAGTAAAAGGAGACCCCCGACTCTCGCAATATGGCCACGGCCAATATGTAGTCAGGGCAAGAATCAGTGAAGCCGAAGAGGCAGAGCTTGAATCTGTCGTTGAAGAAGACATAAATAATCATCTTACGTTAGTGGCAGACCGCATAGCTTTCAGTCTATTTGAATATTCAAATAGACAGCTTAATAATGGTCAGGTTTTAGGTATAGCAAAAACGATTACCGGTTTCTTAACTACCGAAGAAAAACATGATCTATTCGGCTTGCTCGCTACTCATCCAAGTGTTGATCCTCTGGAAAACGGCAGGTTTGCCGCCAGGCCGGCAACAGACTTTGTGCCCAGGGCTGAAAACTTTTTTGACACTAGATACGCAAGCGTAGAAATAGAGCCAGCCCGCAATAAAGACCAGGCAATGAGTCCCACGCAATTGAAAAAAGCCGTGCAATCTCTACAGTATAGCGCCCAAAGCCTGCAAGCTAGGGCAGACAGGGGCAGGCGGGCTAGTCCGAAACGACTCTCTCATAAGCATGCTCCGAACCAGCAAGGCCGGTATCATGGCAAAAAACTCAATCTTGAAGCCTTACTTGCCCAAGCAAGCTAGCCGTATTTCCGTGTTAAGATAGAAGCTAAGATGTGGAAGGAAACCAAACACGGGCTGTATAAGCAGTTCAACTTCGAGAATTTTAAAGAGGCCTGGGCCTTCATGGAAAAGGTCGCCACGCTAGCCGAGCAATACCAGCATCACCCCCGCTGGGAAAACGAGTGGAGCGTGGTGCAGATCTGGCTTATCACCCACGAGGGCGTCAAAAAAATTACCGCTAAAGACCACGAGCTGGCCGAAGCTATCGATAAGCTGATAGACACCACGCCGGCAGCCACTGCTGCCGGCGTTCATCCCGAAGAAGTAAAAATCTTCTCTGACGGCGGTTCGCGCGGCAATCCCGGCCCGAGCGCCAGCGGCTTCGTCGTCCTGGACATGGAAGACACCGTGCTGGTGGAGAAAGGTGTTTACTTGGGGGTCACTACCAACAATGTCGCCGAATACACCGCGCTAAAATTGGCGCTGGAGGAATGCCGCAAGATGGGTGTCCGGCGCATCCACGCCTACCTGGACAGCCTATTGGTCGTAAACCAGCTCAAAGGCATTTTTAAGATCAAAAACCGCGATTTGTGGCCGATCCACGATTCCATCAACAAACTGGCCGAGACGTTTGACGAGATCGAGTTCAGCCACGTGCCCCGTGAATTTAACAAACTGGCTGACGCCGAAGTGAACAAAGCGCTTGATAGCCACCTCGGCTCTGGTGCGTCCCCAACAGAGGTGATATAATACCGGAGGCCAGATTATCGGCTGATCGCGTGCCCTTTTGGACACGAGGAAAGTCCGGGCAGCACAGGGAAGGGCAGTCGCTAACGGCGACCGAGGGCAACCTTAGGGAAAGTGCCACAGAAACGAAACCGCCCCTGGCAACAGGGGCAAGGGTGAAACGAGCGGGGTAAGAGCCCGCAGTTAGCGCCGGTGACGGCGCGAAGAGGTAAACCCTGCCTGCTGCAAGGAGATGGACCCTCCCGGGCCTAAAGCCCGAAGCGTCCCGCTAAGGATCCACCGCAAGAACCGCTTGAGCGCGCCGGCAACGTCGCGCCTAGATAGATGACCAGCCAAGACTCCGGTCTGGACAGAACCCGGCTTACAGATAATCTGGCCATTATGAAGGGGAGTTATTATGCCGCTGACCGTTTACATAAAAGATCTCGTAGTTGCCGGCAAACACGGCGTGCATGAGCACGAAAAGGAATCTCCCCAGCGCTTTAGTATTGGCGTGGAACTGGCACTATCCGAAACCAAAGCGACCGTATCAGACAACTTGAAAGATACGGTTGATTGGTCGCGTCTCAGAGCCGATATTATTAAAATCGTCGAAGACAACACCTATAATTTGATGGAGAGGCTGGCGATGGAAATCGCTGCCAAAATGCTAGAAGACAAACGCGTCGCCAAAACAGTCGTTACTATCGATAAGATCGATGCCTTTGAATCCGGCGTGCCGGGCGTACGGCTGGAAGTCAGCCAAAACTAACAGCTGGCGAGTACTACTTCTTGGCGGATTTGACGACGGCGGTGAAGGCCTTGGGTTCGTTGACGGCCAGTTCGGCGAGGACTTTGCGGTCTAGTGTAACGTTGGCTTTCTTGAGACCAGCGATCAGCTGGCTGTAGGTAGTGCCGTTTTCGCGGGCGGCGGCGTTAATGCGCGTGTTCCAGAGCTGGCGAAACGTCCGCTTGCGATTCTTGCGGTCACGGGTGGCATATTGCAATGATTTGGTCAGCGCCTGCCGCCCGCGCCGTACGCTTACGCGGTTCGGGTGCGAAAAGCCTTTCGTAGCTTTACGGATTTTCTTGTGTTTGGCGTGACTGGCAACACCTCGTTTTACCCTCATAATTAAACTCCCAGATTCCTTTTGATGTTGCGTGCGGTCTTGCCCGTGCGGGTCGTGAGGCCGGTGAGCGCGCGCTTGCGGCCTCCGCTTTTCTTGCTCAGGAAGTGGTTCATGTTGGCATGGCCGGCACGTACTTTGCCGTTTTTGGTAATCTTAACGCGGTCTTTGGTGCCGCTATGCGTCTTCAGTTTTGGCATTGCCACTACTCCTTGGATTATGTCTCACGACGAAACTTAGCTGTCTCCCCGCTAGTTGGGGCTGTTGGTCGACTATTATTGTATCACCGAAGTCTTCAATTACCTTTTGGGCTATCTGAAAACCGATTTCCTTATGGGCCTGTTCGCGACCCCGGTAGAAGAGGGTGATCTTTACCTTGTGTCCCGCCTCGAGAAACTTCGTGACCTTGTTCATCTTGATCGCCAGATCATGGGCGCCGATCTTGAGACCGAAACGCATTTGTTTCATATCGAGCGTTTTAGTGGTTTTGCGGTTCTTCTGAAGCTGTTTGGTGCGCTGGTAGTTGAACTTGCCCCAGTCGACGATCTTGCAGACGGGCGGGTCGGCACTTGGTGAGATTTCCACCAGATCCAACTCGCGCTCCTGGGCGATCGATAACGCTTCTTGTTTACTCAAGATACCGAGCTGTTTGCCGTCTTCATCGATGACACGCAGCCGGGGTGCCCGAATTTGATCATTCAGGCGGGTGTATTTGGCGATGGGTCCTTCTCCTTAATTGTTGACTTCAAGGTAACAAGCATTTTAACAGGTAGGCTCACAGAGGTCAACTATCTCGCGCGGTCGTGCTTTAATTAATCGACGGGCTACGCATCTATCTTTTCCTGAGGAGATGCATACACGATGGGTACACTATAAGGAACAATGTAAATAGCCCGATGCCAAGATGAGGGTTTAAGCTTTTTCAGCATGGAAATCCGGGCGATAGGTTAAGGCTTCGGTAATATGGGCGCCGGTAATAATGGTGGAAGTATCGAGGTCGGCTATGGTTTGGGCTACTTTTACAGTGCGCATATACGCCCGGGCGGAGACATTCAGGGTATGGGCGGCAAGGTTTAGGGTGCGGCGCGCCTGGTTATCCAGCCGCAATTGTTTGATTTCCTGGTTGGTCATAGCGGCGTTAAGCTTGATGCCGCCGAAGCGCCGTGCCTGAAGCCGGCGCGCATCAGTGATTCTACGCCGAACGGCATCGTCGGAGGCCGTATTAATGGATTGGGTGAGCAGCCTTTCGTGCTCGACATGATGCACGCTGCTATAGAGGTCAATCCTGTCTAGGATGGGGCCGGACAACCTGCCGCGATAGGCGGCAATTTGGGAAGATAAGCACGTGCAGGCCCGGCCGCTCCCCCGATATCCGCAAGGGCAGGGATTGGCGGTGGCCACGAATATGAAATTTGCCGGATAATTGGCGGTGCCGTTGGCTCGGGTGATGCCGATAATGCGACTTTCAAGGGGTTGGCGCAGCGCTTCCAATGTTTCTCGACCGAATTCCGGCAGTTCGTCAAAGAACAGGACGCCGCGGTGAGCCAGGCTGATTTCGCCGGGACGCAGCTGACCCCCGCCACCAATAACCGCTGTCCGGCTGGTGCTATGGTGCGGCGCCCGGAACGGCCGGACAGTGACTATTTTTTCGTAATCATTACTGGCCAGGCTGTATAGCTGCGTGACTTCAACTATTTCTTCACGGTCCAGGGGTGGCAGCAGACTGGGCAGGGCCTTTGCCAGCATGCTTTTACCGGTGCCCGGCGGTCCGTCGAAGAAGACGTTGTGTCCGCCGGCAGCTGTTATCTCCAGCGCGCGCTTGGCCTGGGCCTGGCCAACGATTTCGCTGAGCTGCGGCCGCCTGTCGGATGTTTCAGACTGCGGCATCTCATATGCGCCGGCCCCGGTTGCCAGCGACGTATAAGGCGCGTGTCCGGCGAGGTACTGGTACAGCTGCGACAGGTCAGCAACCGGCACAAGCCGGATGTTCGGTACCAGTCGGGCCTGTTCCAGGTTGGCAGCCGGAATGTAGAACGTAGTGATGTCTTTGGCTCGTCCAGCCAGCAGCTTGCCAATGATGCCGCGGACGGCACGCGTGCTGCCATTCAGGCCGAGCTCGCCAATATACGCGGTGGTTTTAGCAGTTTGCGCCTCGAGCTGTATCTGTCGGCTGGCTGACAGGATAGCTACGGCAATGGCAAGGTCAAAGCCGCTATCACCCTTCGGGATATCCGCCGGCGCCAGGTTAACCGTGATACGTTTGCGGGGTAGCATTATATGGCTAGTCGCGAATGCACCCCTGATACGCTCTCTGGCTTCACCGACTGCCCGGTTTGCAGAACCGACAATAACGATAGTAGGGAGGTTATTGGATAGCCGGCATTCGATATCGACCACCACGCCGGCCGTGCCCTTCAGGATAATACTTTGGACCGGTAGCGTCTCGCCCATGGGTGCAAAGTAAAACACCTTGCCCGGTTACAGACAAGGTGTTTTAAGAATAATTTAAGATTTTTGGTTTGGTTTTACTTTTAAGGTTTTGGTTGCTTTTTCTTAGTGGAACAACGACTTGCGAGAAACCGTTGTTCCAATTTGTCGTTTTTGTTTTTGAGCACTTAATTTGTTCAAGTGCTAAACACATCTTATAGAATAGCTAAATGGACGTCAATAATAATTATGCTTAAGACATAATAAACCTGTGCATAACTTCCTGGCGCGCCGCGGCCATGATTGACATTTATTGCCGCTTATGCTAGTCTGAAAGCTGTAAGTCACCAAAACAAAAACGTTACGAACTATAGAAACGAAGCCCTCGCGGGGGCGGACTTACAGCCGGGAAACCTGGCATTGCGGAATCGCCGGAACGACCGCACACGTCGCTCTGTTTGGCCCTAAAAGCCGATAGAGCGGTCAGTCACAACTCTCGCCGATGGGCGATAAGCGCTTCAATAGTCTAAAAACCATAAGTGCATTTATCGCCCCGGCACCATTTTCTTTATCCCGGATTATTATCATGAGCCTCACACGTTTCATCATACAATTGCATTTCTGGCGGATCGCCGGCTTGCTGGCCGCAGTCGGCCTGGTG
>CAYLML010000037.1:0-6848 GCA_964384985.1 uncultured Candidatus Saccharibacteria bacterium
GCTCAAACCGGCCACCGGACCGTTGGTCAGATACAGGAGCCGCGGCTGATACAGGCCGACCGCCGGGGCGTCCTGCTGCCAGGCCTGCAGGAAAGGCTTGTACTTAATAGTCCTGAGGGCGGGATTGATGCGAGTACGGCCCGCTTCCAAGGCAGTATCCGCGGTATCGTTTTTGTATTCCGACAAATTAAGCCGGTTGCCGGACCGGATGTCGGCCTGTGAGCTGTCCCAGTACACGAACACGTCCGGATCAACACCGATAGCAATACCGTCTAAGATGGCGTCGTAGTCGTGGGAAGTCAGCGTGCTCTGGAAGTCGCTGGCACCTTGCAGAAGGACATTCAGCTTGACGCCGGCCGCTCGCCACTGCTGCTGCAGCTGTGTCGTCACCATCTTGTTCTCGGCAGTGCCGGAGGCTACCAGCGTAAAGGCCAGCGGTTTACCGTCTTTGCTGCGGAAGCCGTCCTTGCCGACCGTCCAGCCGTCGGCGTCCAGCGTATTTTGCGCGGCTTTCAGGTCGAACGGCGGCTGTGTCAGCGAGGAGTCATAGCCAAGCTGTCCCATGAGCAGCGGCTCTTTTACTTTTCGCGTCGGGTAGCCTAGCTTGCTGGTAATCTGCCGCACGTCCGTTGCGCGCACCAGGGCCTGGCGCACCTGCTTGTCAGCCAGCACGCCCGTGGATGTCTTAAAGAACACCATCGTTGCCGCCCGAAGCAATAGGCTATGCCGTACGATGTCCTTATCGCCCTTAAGCTGCGGCGGAACGGAGTCTAAGCCTTCGACGGCAGTCAGCTGCTTAGACTGAAAAGCGCTGATTAGCTGAGCTTTGGACGCGAAGGCCTGCACCACGAACTTCTGCAGCTTGGGCGCACCCCCATGATAACCGTCAAAAGGTACCAGCGCGATCTGTTCCCGAACGTCATTAGGGTTGCCGTTATCGTTTACCTGCACGGCCTGCCAGGCAAAAGGGCCGGCACCTATGGGGTGAACGGTATTAAAGTCCGCTGAACGCATATCGGAAACCGGAATCTTCGCTAGCAGGTGCTGAGGTACAATGCCATTCGTCAGGCTATATGGGAAGGAAGCCAAGGCGTCAGGTAATTTGAAAACCACCGTCCTGGCATCGGGTGCAGAGACTTCAATGCCCCGCCAACCGTTTTGCAGCGGCGACTGGACATCGGGATTCTGAATCTCGCGGTATGTAAACAACACGTCTTGGCTGGTCAGCGGCTGGCCGTCCTGCCATGTCAGGTGCGGCCGCAAATGTACGGTGTAGGTAGTGCCGCGGGTATCGACGGAGTAGCCGGTTGCCAAATCACCAGTCAGATGTCCGTCGGCAGCGGGAATCAGCAGGCCGGCGAATACGAGCCGAGATACCGTCGTATCCGCGTCGCTGGTCGCAAACAGCGGATTGGCATTGGTAAAACGCCCATGCACGCCTTCGTTAAAAATACCTCCCGGCACCGGTTTGACAGCTTGGTAATAGCCGCTCAGCGCCAGGTTCTGGATAACCGCCCGCTTATGAGCAGCAACAGCAGGCCGATCCAGCCGATTACAAAACGCCGGACATGCGCCAGGCGCCCGAAACGCTTCATTAAATGCCGCTCTATGTGCTCTTCGGCTTGGGAGCCCAAGTCTTCAACCTGGCGCTGCCCTTTACGGAAACGTCGCAGAAGATGCAGCCGGACAGGTTGCTTTGGCACGTTTGACCGCCCGCCTTACTTAATGATGGCGCCGAAGATCAACGACAAGCTGAACACCAGCGCGCATACGATAGTTATCTGAAATATGGTTTTGTCGGTGCCGCGCCGCGTAGTGTTGACTTCACCCGCGCCGCCTAAACCGGCGCCCAGGCTGGCACCTCTGGTCTGAATCAATATCAATATAGTCATTAATACCATCGAGCCGATTGTCAGGTAATTATAAATGCTCATTCTTTGGTGTGCTCCCGGTATCTTCTAAAATTGCCGTTACCAAATAGTTTACCAGCCCGATCACCATACCGGCAAACACGGCGGCCCAGAAATTAGTGATGTGCAGGGGCGTATAAAGTTTACTGGCTATATAAACGGTCAGGCCGTTAATAATGATCGTAAACAGCCCCAGCGTCAGCAATATAGCCGGCAAGGTAAAAATGACCAGGATGGGCTTTATGACGATGTTGATGATCGCCAGTACCAGGCCGGCGATAATGATCACCCTAACCTTGCTGTCATAGCTGATGCTGCTGCTCAAAAAGCTCGCAGCAATCCACAGCCCCAAGCTACAAACGAACCATCGGGTCAGGAAGCGGTATATCGGCCGGTTCATACGCATTAGCACTATTGTACAGGAACCCGTGGCCCTTAAGCCACGTTTCGGGAAAGCTTGGAGCTGAGGACCTCGTTGCCATCCTCGGTAATCAAGACGTCATCTTCAATCCGGACGCCAATACCTTCTTTAGGAATGTAAATGCCCGGCTCGCACGACACGACTACACCCGGCTCCAGCGGCTGACTATAATCACCGGCGTCGTGGACATTCAAGCCTATAAAATGCGAGGTTCCATGCGGGTAGTATTTTTGAACTTTCTTGGGCTTATTGGTTTTGATAAGTCCCAGCTCACGCAGCTGCTCTCCCATATAATGCCGAACCTGCAATTCATAATCCCTAAGCAAAGACTAAGGGCGAAACGCTGGACCTCCAAAACCGCGGCATGGACTTCGCGCTGGCGCTTAGTCGGCTTACCGAGGCTGATAGTCCGCGTTATATCAGCGGCGTAATGTTCGACTTCCGCGCCCACGTCCACGATTACCAGCTCGCCAGGCGACAGGGCGCTGTTGTTGGCGACGTTATGGAGCGTGCAAGCCCGCTTGCCCCCCGCCACTATAGGCTCAAAACTATGCCCCGCGGCGCCTCGGCGCCGGAAACCCCGCGTTATTTCAGCTTCCAGCTCATATTCATATTGATAACCGCGCCGTTTCGCAGGCCGCAGCGCGTCCTTTATAGAAGCAGCTGTGATATCGATAGCGCTCTGCATAGCCGCGAGTTCCTCCGGCTGCTTAATCATTCGCATCTTCGCCAGCTGCAAAGAAATGTCAACCAGCTTCAGCCGGGTATTGCAAGATTTCAGCCGTGACTCCAGTGACGCCAGTGCCGGGTTCGGATATATGCCATGTCTTTCCATGTACTGTGGAGCGGCCGGCGTGGCAGCACGCTTCGCCTGTTTAAGCCGCCGGCTTAGGCGTTCCCAACCGGCCTTGCCGTCCATTACGGCCGCGACGCCTGAACGCCAGGAAAGCGGTTCATAAGACACTACACCGTCAAACGCTTCCCGGATCGCCGGACGCTCCGGCACGATCAGGTACTCGTCCGCGCCGTCAATCACCAAGACAATGTCGGGTTCGTCTATCCCCGTCAGATACCAGAAGTTGGCGTCCTGATGAAATAAATACGCGCCGTCCATGCTGCTCCTTTGCAGCAGACCGTTCGCCGTCAGCACAATCGGCATGTCGGAGCCGGCCGACTCCCGCAGCCGCCGCCGGTTGCCTGCAAAGAATTCACTCGTAAAATGAGATTGCATAACTAGTTTTTCAGTATAGCAAATTCGTATTCGGCCCTTGTTTCGTTCGTCTCAACTAAGCGCACCCATGGCAGGCATAATATAATATGCATATATTATATTATGCGGTAAGATGCATCGTGATCATGCTATATGGCACGATAGTTGTTATAAGCTGCTTTTAAGTTTTTTAGCTTTGCTGGTACCAATAGCTTGCGCAAGTTCAGCTTCATCAGCTTGGGCAACGCCGCGCATGGAGCCGAAGGTTCGCAGCAGCTTCTTGCGCGTAGCCGGGCCGATTCCGGGGATATCGTCGAGTAAACTGGCAGTTTGGCGCTTCGTTTTCAAGACGCTGTGGTAGCTCACGGCGAACCGGTGCGATTCATCGCGTATGCGCTGCAGCAACTTTACGAGGTTCGTATTGTACGGCACGTTCACCAGTATGAAATCCTCGCTTTCGGACGCGAAGCCGCCTAGCGTATGCAGCATCGCGCTGTTCAGGGTAACGCCCGACTTGGCTTTATGGATAACAATCTGCTCTTCGCGTTTGGCAAGCCCTATGAACGGTATACTTGAACAGCCACATTCGTCGCGGGCGCGAAGAGCGGCGTCAAGCTGGCCTTTGCCGCCGTCAATCAGGACAAGATCAGGCAGCCCCCAGGCTTTGCGGTTGCGTTCGGTTAAGCGGCGTTTGAGAGTTTCGTGCATATTATAAAAGTCGTCATTGCGGTTGGACTTGGTCTTGAATTTGCGATATTCCGCCTTATTGCTGACGCCATTAGTAAAGACAACCATACTGGCCACCACGTCGCTGCCCTGCTGGTGCGAGATGTCGTAACCCTCTATGCGGCGCGGAAAACGTCCGATACTTAACAAGTTAACCATTTCGTTTAGCGCGTGGTCTTTGCTGATGTCCAGGAACTCTTTATCGCTAAAAATAACCTGTCGGCTGAGTCCTTGTAGGGCAAAAAGCTGGTTGCGCAGTTTGGCCGCGGCCTCAAAATCCTCCCGCTTCGCGGCGCGTTTCATATCCCGCTCCAATTCCCGTTCGATTGTTTTGCGCTTGCCTTGAATGACCGCTATAAGTTTGCGCAAGTTAGCGCGGTAAGCCTCCAGGCTCGTCTTTCGTTCCTCCAGGCCCGGATCCAGACCAAGGTGATAATGCAGTGTCGCCCGCTTCTGCCCAGCCACACGGCGGGTAGCAAAGGGGAAGGCGCGGCGCAGTACTTTGAGTGATTGTCTGACTGCCGCGGTGCTGGTGTATGGCCCGAAGTAGCGGGCACCGTCATCAAGCGGACGGCGCGTGGTGCCTACGGTTGGATAATCACTATCGTAATCAATACGTATATAGCTGAGCGCCTTATCGTCACGCAGTAAAATATTGTAGCGGGGCATGTAGCGGCGGATCATTTCGGCCTCCAAAAACAAGGCTTCCAGCTCGCTGTCCACCGTCATCCAGTCTATATCCGCGATCTCTCCGACCAGCGCCTCCGTTTTCGGGTCGCGGCCGCGCGATGCCTGGAAGTATTGCCGTACGCGATTACGCAAATTCGCCGCCTTGCCGACGTATATGATCTCGCCCTTTCCATCCTTATGAAAATAGACGCCGGGATCTTTAGGCAAGTCTTTTAACTTTCGTTCGAGAACATCGTTCATATATATATTTTACCCCAGTACGCCAGGTCAGACCGTGGTCGTGTGGCGAACACAGTACCGCTGCTCTGGTACGCAGTCTTCGCAGATAAGTATAAGGTCGTTACAGGTTTTATCGGCACAGTTTTCGTAGTTGCTGGTTTTAGCGCCGCAATGGCTGCACGCGCCGATGTCGACAGCTCCATCGGAAAACCTCGAGCCCATCCGGTCGTCGAACACGTACAGCGAACCTTCCCACAGCCCGTCGTCCTTGTACGCTTCACCATACTTCTGAATCCCGCCGTCAATCTGGTACACCTCTTTGAAGCCTTCTTTTTTCATAAGCATGCTGAGGACTTCGCAACGTATGCCGCCGGTACAATAAGTTACCACAGGTTTATTTTTCAGGGTGCTGTATTTGGGTTTTTTAAGTTCGGCCGGGAAATCCCGGGTGTGGCGTACATCAGCTACTACGGCATCTTTAAATTTGCCCACGGCCGCTTCATAGGCGTTGCGGCCGTCAAAAAAGACCACATCGCCCCGCTCCTTTACAAGCTTGTGCACCTGTTCGGGCTTGAGACGCTTGCCGCCGCCAACGATACCCTTGTCATTAACCTTGATCTTGTCCGCCACGCCGAATGTTACAATTTCCGTCCGGACCTTGACGGACAAACGCGGAAAGTCCTCACGTCGCCCATCGCTCCATTTGAACTGTATGCCCTTGAACGCCGCGTAACTTTTGGTTTGCTTGGCATAGGCTTTCAGGTTTTTTAAGTCGCCGCCGACCGTACCATTGATACCGTGCGGCGCGACGATGATCCGGCCTCTAAGATGTAACTTTTCACATAGTACGGTTTGCCAAAGGCGCACTGCTTCCGGATCGGCCACCGGCGCGAACATATAATAAAGCAGGATTTTTTGCATGGCTCCAGTATAGCGTTAGGCGCGCTTGAGGTACAGGAATATAACGAATAAAGCCAGCAAGCAAATGATTGAGAAAAAGATTACGTCTACCACGACACGGTGCTGTGGCTGCTGGAAATGGTCTGCTGCTTCCGAAGTAGGAGGGTGTGGTAGCGCGGTACTCGAAGCGCTGCCATTTCCGGCCGGCGTAGCATTGGTCGCTCTCTGCACCAACGTTTCAAGGCTGGAATTATCGGCAATGGACGAAGCGGTTGGAGCGGCTGCCGAAAGGGCCAGGTCGCGCATGGCCGGGTCGCGCTCAAAGTCAATCTCGTGTTCCATGACCTCGCGCCGAAGCGCTTTCTGCAAATCACCGCCATTTTGATACTCGGCAATAAGCCGGCGCAGTCCGCGTTCGCCCACTAAGTGGGTTTCGTACAGCTGCCGCAGACTTTTATCGTCAATTATGATTTTTTCAGCCAGGCCCATCAGCTCGGCGCGGTCCATGGTTTCGACGCGTCTGTCTGCCAACGCGCCTTTCGGCGCTGACTCAACACTCATGTTCTCTTCGGCGGCAATCGAACTGCGGGCGGCCTCGGACACTGCGGCCGCTTCGGGGGGCAATGGCCTGTCGGCCACGGTACTTTCCGGCCTATCGGCAAATAGTGAATGTTCCGGGCGCTCAACTTCGGGTTCTGCCTTCTCCACGCCTTTGGGATGTTCGATTTCGGCAGATAGCTCTTCAATCTCCGGTATTTCCGGTGCTACAGAC
>CAYLML010000038.1:0-6692 GCA_964384985.1 uncultured Candidatus Saccharibacteria bacterium
GATTTTTCCAGCTGGCGCACGCGCTCACGGGTAATGCCCAGCATTTCCCCGATCTGTTCCAGAGTCTCTTTGCGGTCGAACAGCCCGAAACGGCGGGCTACGATCTCACGTTCCCGTTCGCGGTCTATAGTCGCCAGGATGTCGCTGACAAGTTGTTCGGTCTGAACTTCGGCTGCTGGAGCTTTGGGCATGGTTTCCTCGTTATCTACTAGTGCTTTACAAGTATTATAAAACTAATAATTTTAAAAGTCAACACCTATCTCTATATAATTTATTCTAGCACAATGATGACATTTGTGCGTAGTCTATGTTGTAAAAATATTACTTGTCCACAGGTTTTACAGCGTCGCTACTTCTTGGCCTTAGATGACGTCTTCCCGGCGGTTTTGGTGCCGGCCTTACCCTTGCCCCGGCGAAAGCCTCCGCGCCGCTTAACAGGGGCGGCCTCGAGCAGCGCAGCGGCTTCTTTCTCTGTTAATGCTGTCGGATCCTGATCCTTGGCGATCCGCGCGTTTTTGGTGCCGTCGGTTATGTACGGGCCATACGGGCCATTCAATATCTTAATGCCGCTGTCGAACTCTTTAATATTTTTGGCGGCGTCTTTAGCCAGTTTTTCTTCGTAGAGCTTACGGGCCTCTTCTTCGCTTATATTGCGCGGGTCCAGGGGCTTTATAGAGACAAAAGTCTTGCCGACCTGTATATACGGGCCAAACCGGCCGATATTCGCTTTGATTTCCTGCCCGTCGGCGGTCGTACCCACCGGCCGGGGCAGCTTGAACATTTCCAGGGCCTGCTCCAGCGTGACGGTATCTATAGTCGCCCCCTGCGGCATGGGCGCGAACGCCGGTTTTTTATCCTCGTCTTCGGTGCGGCCCTTGAGCAGCATCGGGCCGTAGCGGCCGTAACGGGCGTAAATAGGTTCGCCGGACTTGGGGTCGGTGCCCAGTTCGCGGGCCTGCGAGACATCCTGACGGGAAATTTCCTCGGACTTCTCTACGAGAGGATGAAAATCCTTATAGAAATGGGCGATCATTGTGTCCCAGGCCTCTTTGCCGGCCGCTATATTGTCGAAATCGGTCTCTACCTTAGCCGTGAAGTCGTAATCGACAATGGACGGGAAATATTTGACCAGAAAGTCAGTGACTACGTCCGCGATGCCGGTCGGTACCAGTTTACCCCTGTCAGCACCGGTGACGGTTGTGGTCTTGGTAGTGGTAACCGCGCCGTTTTCCAGCTTGATTTCGGTCACGTCGCGTTCCGTACCCTCCAAATCGGTCTTTTCGACGTAGCCGCGCGCCTGGATGGTGGTGATCGTCGGCGCGTACGTGCTTGGCCTGCCGATACCCAGCTCTTCCATACGCTTAACCAGGGCCGCTTCAGAATAGCGGGCCGGCGGGCGCGTAAAGGTTTCGGTGGCGGCAATGGTTTGCGCTTCCAGTTCTTGGCCCGGCGTGACCTCTGGCAGCAGCGTATCGTCTTTGCCGCCGCCGTATACTTTCATGAAGCCGTCAAAACTAAGGACTTCTCCCTTGGCGATGAAGGCTTCGGGCTGGGTGCTGACTTCGATGGCTACTTCAGTGCGCTCCAGCTTGGCGGCGCTCATTTGGGAGGCTAGTGCGCGCTGCCAGATCAGCTGATAAAGTTTCTTTTGCTGGCTGTCATCGCCGGCCGAGGTCTTCGTAAAGCTCGTGGGCCGGATGGCTTCATGGGCTTCCTGGGCGCTGGCGCTCTTGGTTTTATACTGCCGGGCGGTGTGGTAGGAATTACCGTATTCCTTTTTGATGTAGCTGGCGGCGGCCGCCACGGCCTGGGCCGATAGCACGGTGCTGTCTGTGCGCATATAAGTGATATGGCCGGCCTCATACAGGCGCTGGGCGAGCGTCATAGTCTGGCGTACGCTGTAGCCGAGGCGGCGGCCGGCCTCTTGCTGCAGCGTGCTGGTGGTAAACGGCGCGCCCGGATTGCGCGAGCCAGGCTTCTGCTCGATGGCTTTAACCGTAAAAACAGCGTCTTTGGCTTTCTCCAGCCAGGCCTTGGCAGCCGCAGCATCAGCTAATTTGACCTGCAGTTCGGCCGGGATCTCATGGCCGTTGCCCAGGAAGACAGCCGTCACTTTAAATGAGCTCTCGGCCTCGAAGGCCTTGATCTCGCGCTCGCGTTCGACGATCAGCCGTACGGCTACGGACTGTACGCGTCCCGCGCTCAGCCCCGTACGCACCTTTTTCCACAATACCGGTGATAATTCGTAACCGACCAGGCGGTCCAGCACACGGCGGGCCTGCTGGGCGTCTACCAGAGGTATATTAACGGTCCGCGGGTGCTTGATAGCTTCTTCGATGGCCGGTTTGGTGATTTCGTGGAAGACGATGCGCTTGGTCTTGGCCGGATCGAGCTTGAGCGCGCTCGTGAGGTGCCAGGCTATAGCCTCCCCTTCCCGGTCTTCATCGCTGGCCAGCCAGACTTCGCTGCCTGCCGCCGCCTTCTTGAGCTCGGCTACTACCTTCCTTTTGTCGGCGCTGATTTCGTAATGCGGCGCGAAATTCTTCTCTACGTCTATGTTCAGCCCTTTTTTCGGCAGGTCGCGAATATGGCCGAAGCTGCTCTTGACCACATAATCCTTCCCAAGAAACCTCTCGATAGTGCGGGCCTTTGCCGGGCTCTCAACGATAACTAAATTCTTTGGCATAAGCCCTTATACTAAGCGCACTTGCCCCTACAATGCAACATATATATAAGAATCTCCCAGTCGGCGCTCAGTCAGGTTCATCCGAAGCCGAAGTACTGGCCGGCTTTGAAACCTGCCCACACGCCGGCCAGCGAACCGACCGTGCCGAACAGCAGGCTCCAGCCGCCCAGCCAATTGCCATGGCCCATGGCCGCCCCTATCCAGCTGCCGATGGTACCCACAATAATTACGCCAAGGAAGATCATAAGCTTCATAGTCCAATTATAGCAAGTACTCCTGTTGGTTTATGTCATATCCGCAATGTTTAGACTATTGACCAATGATTGGCGCCAAGAGGGCGGATCTTACTGCTAATTTCCAGCATAGTGAGCGCCAGGTTGAACTGGCTGGTTTCCAGCTGGCTTTCCTCGAGCAGTCGGTGACCATCAGTTGTGCCGCGCATCATCAGGTCTAGGATAAGCTGTTCGTGCGCGTTTCGACCTTTGATTTGTGCTGATTTTGCGGAGTGGTGCCGCAGGCCAAGCGCATCGAGGATGTCTGCAGGCGAAGTGACCGCGCCGGCCCGCGAGCTTTTGATCAGATTATTTGTACCGATCGAGCCTACAGCGTTGATGCTGCCCGGCACCGCTAGTATGTTCCTCCCCTGTTCCAGTCCGAACCGGGCTGTATGCAGCGCTCCGCTTTTCTCTCCGGCTTCAGGTATTAAAACTGCGTCGGCCAATCCTGAGACAATCCGGTTGCGGGCTATAAAATATTGCCTTTTCGGCCATTCACCTTCCGGATATTCGCTGACCAGCGCGCCGCCGTTATCGATGATACGTTCAGCCAGGCGTCGGTTCGTTACGGGCACAATCTTCTCCAGCGGGCATGGCAGCACTGCGATGGTAAGGCCATCGTGGTCGAGGGCCGTCTTATGCGCATGGGCATCCAATCCCAGGGCTAAGCCACTAACGATCACCAGCCCCTGCTGCGCCAATTCCCTGGCAAACTCCGTGGTCACTTGTCTACCGTAGGGAGATATCTTGCGCGTACCGACGACGGCAACCGAGGGTCGCTTAAGCAGTTCCTCCAGTGGTACCCCGGCGTAATAAAGGACGGATGGTGGCCTGCTGATAGTACGGAGCTTATCCGGATAACCTCTTGATGTAAGCGTAAGCTTCTTGATAATCATAATAAAATATTTTAAAGTATTGACATAAAGACATGTATTTGCTAGAATAGCAAACTATGAGTCCGCGTATGTTGGATTCTCGTACCTTTTACCCCCATTCTAATGGTTTCGGTTTCAGAGGTAAAAATAATTAATAATTATTTAATCTTCGTGGCCGGAACACATCGTTAGATTGTTTTAGAGCGAGCGATGACATAAGTTGTTACCCTCCACTTACTTATTGCGCGCCGGGCCCTTGCCTGGCACGCTCTAAAACATACTAACCCCTTTAACTAGGTTCCTCGGCTGCTCTTCGGAGTTATCCCTGGGGTCCCCGATCAACGCGAGCCTAAACGGTAGCCTGCTTGCAGGCTGACACGGGTCAATTTCAATATCGACATCGATGTTTCGCCGGGGTGGGTTGAAGGGTGTAATGAGCCTCCAGCGGTGCCCACCCCCTCTGGAGGCTCTTTATTTATACGAGAAAATTGCGTGTGTCGTGCGGCAGCTGCGCGCCGTATATGTACTCGCTCAGTATGGCGAGCACTTCGCGCTTCAGGTTTGGCAGCTGTTCTTGTTCTGCGGCGCTGAATTTTTGCAGGATGAAATCTTCGCTTTTGATCTTGACCGGCTGCTTTGGCCCTACACCGATGCGGATACGCGCGTAATCTTCGCCAATGTGCTGGCTGACCGATTTAATGCCGTTATGGCCGGCGTCACTGCCGCCCTGCCGCAGGCGTATCTGGCCGAAATCAATGTCCAGTTCATCGTGGATAACGGCGATTTGATTCGGGCTGATCTTATAAAAATTGACTACGGCCTGGACGGCTTCGCCGCTGAGGTTCATAAACGTGGCCGGCTTAATCGCTATAACGCGGGCCTCGCCGATGCGGCCGGTGCTTAATAGGCATTTCAGGTCTTTTTTTTGGATCCAGTCGTCCATGCCGTCGGTTTTAGCGACGAATTCGTCGATACACATAAAGCCGACATTGTGCCTGGTCAGCTCGTATTCCTTGCCCGGATTGCCGAGCCCCACTAGCAGAATAGTCTTATTTAATCCGACAGTGTAGTAATTGACGGGGTCGCTGGTCTGAGGACGCTGTGAGAGCCATGACATCAGCTAACTTCTTTCTTTTCTTTGGTCGGGCTGACGCCGTGCTTATGCGTTACATGTTTCTCGATGAACCACAGCTGTATAGGTGTCCCTTCGTAGCCGTAGGCCTTGCGCAGTCGGGTTTCCAGGAATCGGCGGTAGCTCCAATGCACGAAGCGCGTGGCGCTGCCGAAGATTTTGAAAGCCGGGATCGGATTGTCGGTTTCCTGCACAATGTAATTGAGTTTGGGTGTCCGGTTCTTCAAGCCAGCCGGCGGATGGTCGTCCACTGCCTGCCGCAGCCACTTGTTAAGTTCCGAGGTAGCGATGCGCTTGCGGCGCTGCTCATCGATTGTGGTCACCAGCTCGAACAGCTTGGCGACGTTCTGGCCGCTGACAGCACTGGTAAATACCAGCGGCGCCCAGGGCACGAAATCGAAATCACGGACTATCCTGGTGGCGATCTTGTCGCGCGTGAAAGCGTCCTTATCTTCGGCGACATCCCATTTGCTGACGACCAGGATCAATCCCCGCCCCGCGTCCTTTACCATGCCGGCGATTTTTTGGTCGAGCTGGACGGCAGTTTCGTTGGCATCCATCAGCAGCAGGCAGACATCGGCTTCTTCGATGGCTGCCAGCGCGCGGATGACGCTGAACTTCTCGACACCGACCTCGATTTTGCCGCTGCGCCGGATACCGGCAGTATCGAGGAACTCTATTTCCCGCCCGTTATATTTGACTACCGTGCGGTTGACGTCGCGCGTGGTGCCGGCGCGCTCGGCGACGACGGCTTGCTGCTTTTTAGCTAAGGTGTTGAAGAGCTGTGATTTGCCGGCGTTTGGACGGCCGACGATAGCGACCCGCAGCCGGTTGTCGTCAATCTTGATAGCAGCGTGTGGAATAACGGCCACGAGCTCGTCCAGCAGCCGGGTAATGCCTGTGCCCTGGGTGGTGCTGGTGCCGATGGCCGGTTTGATACCCAGCCGCGCAAAACCGTTCAGGTCGGCGTCCTTGGCTTTGTCGACCTTGTTGATAACCAGAAATACCGGCTTGCGCGAACGCAGTGCCATCTTTGCTACGCGGCGATCCTCTTCGGTGATCGGCACGTCGGCTTCAACTACGACCCAGATTACATCGGCGCTGTCGACGGCCTGTGCCACCTGCTCCTGTATGGTGAATTCAAAGTCGTCTTCGGGGTCTTTGATACCGGCGGTATCCACCAGCCAGAAATCCCGGCCCTCGTGGCCGGCCTTGCCCATGATACTGTCGCGCGTGGTACCTGCTTCCCGGGCCACAATAGCTTCCCGCCGGTCAAGGATCGCGTTGAATAAGCTGGACTTGCCAACGTTTGCCCGCCCGACAATTGCTACAATAGGTACTGTTTTAGCCATCTCTATACAGTATCCAGCATACCCAGGTCGCGCGCAAAGATTTCCGGTGTTTCGGTCGCTAAATCAACCATAGCCGACCAAATCCTTTCAAGAACCAGTCGTCTGGCCATGCAGTGCTGCCAGCGTTCAGGCAGTTCATCGTGATATCCCTCGCTGGTATCGCTATGGCGGGTAAACTGTCCCTCATCCATAACGAACAATAGTCCGCGGTCAGCCGGCTCAAACCTGAAATACCCTTCATGTCTATGTCTACCTGTTCCGTCAAAGAATGTTGACCGTAAGCCGAGCGCAAACTCAACAGTGCTATTAGTGTCATCGGGTAGGTTCATAAGCTGTTCCAGTGTCTCGCCGCTGCGATGCAAGGCCCCACTA
>CAYLML010000039.1:0-6652 GCA_964384985.1 uncultured Candidatus Saccharibacteria bacterium
CAATCAGGGCGTCAGCCTCCGAGTGTGGCGCATAATGCTGCGCCTCGTGCGGATGTATACCGATGCTCGCCCAGCAATTCGGCCGGTTCTGCACGAATTTCACAGCTAACCGGCTGTCAGCTAGGTCGCATCCCACACACACCAGCCGGGTCACGCCCGCGTCTACGGCACCGGAGATAATAGCGTCCGCGGTCAGGTGCGGCGCCTTGGCCCAGAGCTGCTGCGTCATCTGTTCGCCCTTACCGGCCGTGACCCCGGCCGACTGGATATGGCAGTGCGTATCAACTAAATCCGTGGCGTTCATGTTCGTTTGGCGGGCTCATGTTTCGGAAACAGCGTACCCTCGAGAGGCTTGACCGTATCACCGCCAAATACAGACTTGATCTTGGCGGCCGTGCCCGGCATGAACGGTTCAAGCAGCGTCGCGATATTAAGCAGCGAGCTGGCCTGGTACGCCAACACTTCTCGCAGGTGCGCCTGGTCTTTTTCTTTCGCGATGACCCATGGTTTCTCCTGGTCGATGTATTGGTTAAGTCCGCGGACCTGCTCCCAGACCTCGTCGAGCGCCCGGTCGAAACGGCAGTCGGCCAGAGCTTCCTCGTACTGGGCGATGTCGTGCTCGGCAGCCGGTATTTCACCTATAGCACCCCCCAGGTATTGCCGGATCATTGCCGCTGTGCGGTTAACGGCATTGCCGAGTTCATTGGCTAGTTCGTTATTGTAGGCCGCTTCAAACGTCTCCCATGTGAAGTCGCCGTCATTGTAGCTAGGGATACGGCGCAGGAAAAAATACCGGAAAGCTTCAGTTCCGTACTTGTCTATAACTTCATCGGGTGAAACGTAATTCCCCAGGCTTTTGCTCATTTTTTTGCCATTGACGTTAATGAAGCTGTGCACGTACAGCGTTTTCGGCAAAGCAAGGCCAAGGCCCATCAGCATAGCCGGCCATATGGCTGCATGGAAACGCAGGATGTCCTTGCCGATAACCTGCACCTGTGCCGGCCAGTACTGCTTGAAGTCTTCGTGCTCCGGGTAGCCGAGCACGGTAATGTAATTCATGAGCGCTTCGAACCATACGTACATCACCTGTTTTTCGTCGCCGGGAACCGGAATGCCCCAGCCGATCTTATCGGCGGGCCGCGATATGCTGATATCTTCCAGCCCGGTTTTGATCAGGCTGATGATTTCATTGCGCTTGGTATCAGGCAAGATTCGAAAATCGCCGCTGCTAATAACCGCGAGTAACTTTTCGCCGTACTTGCTCAGCTTAAAGAAATAGTTTTCTTCTTCAATCTTCTCGTACGGCCGGTTGTGGTTGGGGCATATGCCATTATTGGCTTTGACTTCGGCTTCGGTAAAAAAGGCTTCGTCCCCGGTGCAGTACCAGCCGCTGTACTTGCCTTTGTAAATGTCTTTCTCGAGCGTTTTCCAGATCAGTTTGGCACGCTCTTCATGCCCGGAGTCGGTCGTGCGGATAAACCGGTCATTGCTGATTTCCAGTCTTTCGGCAAGGTCACTGAAGCGCCGGCTCATTTGGTCTGCCAGCGCCTTTGGCGTAAGCTTGAGTTCCTCCGCCTTTTCGGCAATCTTGCCGCCGTGCTCATCGGTGCCGATACTAAAAATAACATCGTCCCCCTGCTCGCGGGCGCGGCGGGCCAGTACGTCGCCCATGATGAACTCCATGGCGTGGCCGAGATGCGGCTCGCCGTTCACATAGGGAATAGACGTCGTGACATAGTACTTGCTCATTACTCTTAGTTTAACGGTTCAAACTGTGAAATAAAAATGGTCACCGTTTCGGATTATTCCTTAGGGTCCACGTAATCCTGGCAAAAACGCTCGAAAATGGCGTTGGACCAGCCGAAGCCCGTCTGCGAGGGGTACAAGCCTTTAAGCGGCGGCTTTTCCGGCGAGACGACATTGTATTTCTCCAGGAAGGTATGGCTTTCATTGAACCAGAGCAAGTTCGACTTCATCCACTTAATAGCGATCCGCCGGGAATCTTTGTGGTAGCCATAGCGTTCCAAGCCTTTGACAACTATGAAATGCAGCGGCGCCCAGCCGTTCGGGTAGGCCCATTGGGTAGGCATGCTACCCAGCATAAATTGCCCAAGAGGCAAGGCGTCGGTGGTAGCCAGGCCGCCCTTTTGTTCGAAGCGGCGCAACGATCGTACCATGACAGCGGCCTGATGGTCGGTTATCATACCCGCCCACATCGGAAAATACGCGGCCAGACTGCTGGTCCCGCCGCGTTTTTCCTTTACGTAATTGTAATCATAGTACAGGCCGCGCGAGCGATCCCACATCAGTTCGTTCATGGCAGCCTTGCGCAAATTCGCGGCGTCTTCCCAGTACGCCGCGTCACGCTTGCGGTCCAGAATCCGTGCCGCCCGCGCGAAGTCAGTCTCGTATTTATAGAGCATCGCGTTCAGGTCAACCGGCAGGAAGTTCAGCGCCCGCCTGTCAAAGCGCGGCGTCATATCCCAGCCGCTTTCCGCCTCCGCGAGATCGTGCAGGTAGTTGATGTCGTAGTAGCGGCTGAGTCCGCGGTAGACATTCCTTTCATTGGGTTTTTTCGTTCCCATCCAGACAGTCTCATACTCGCGTTTGGCGAGATCAATTGACGATTTGAGCCAGTTCTTATCCAGGTTATAGCGCTGGTAGACGTCAAAAATAAAACTGGTAAGAAGCGGCGGCTGCGAACGTCCCGTAAGGTAGGTCCGCGAGGCGTTCGGGATGACCTTGAAACGCTTGAACAACGTCATCAGATCCTCCAATATGCCTTCGACCAATTCCTGATGCTCTTCGTCTAGCATTCCCTGCACCATGAAGTAGCTGTCCCAGTAGTAGAGCTCGTTATAGTCAAACCCCGTTTTTACCGCGTACGACGGCACCAAATACGGTTTGGGCAAACCCAGCAGGCTTTCGTCATCCTTAGGGTGGAAGCGCTCGACCTTGACCCAATATTCGGCGATGTAGGCCCTGGCCTCGCGCACGTCTTCCGGCACCAGGTCTTTTTCGGCGCGCAGCGTCAGCGGCAAATGCTTGCCGACAAGCTGTTTTGCCTTGTTTAGTTTTGCCTTATCGAGTTTTGCCATATTACCTAAGCCTAAAGGGGTATATGGTGGCGGTCAAGCCCCTGCGTTGTATAAAGCCGTACTTTTGGCGTACAGTGCATTTATAGGCAAAAACCCGGGCGTTCAAACCCGGGTTTTAATGCGCGAGCGATACTATTTAGTAGCGCGAGTTGCCACCGCCACCGCCGTTTGAGCGGGGACGATCTTCGCGGGGACGAGCCTCGGAAACAACGATCGGACGACCGTCAAGATCTTTGCCATTGAGCTCCTCAACAGCCTTTTTGGCTTCTTCGTCTGTAGACATTTCCACGAAACCGAAGCCTTTGCTGCGGTTTGTTTCGCGGTCCATGATTACATTCGCCGAAACGACGTTACCGACGCCCGAAAAGAAATCTTTAAGACTGTCGTCATTGGTTGCCCATGCTAGGGAACCGATAAATAGTTTGGTTGCCATATACTACTCTCCTGCACTGTTAGAGGTAATCTGGCAAACCAGTTAGCTGCGCCTCTGTAACACGTACGTAACTTATTAACTTACTTAATCTAGAACCTAACAATATGTTATTAGCAGCTTTTCTAGCATCGCCAGTGTAACAGTTCCAGCCGCAATGCACAAGGGTGGTTTTGTATCGATTATTAAGACCGCGGCCTAGCCGGCCATAACGTCGTTAAAGGCGGCTTCGGTTATATTGTGTATAAGCGTTATCTGTTCGGTGTAATCCTGCGTGTTTTCGTCCGGATTCTTGGTAAAGATGATCAGGACGAAGTGCCTGCCCTGATAGCTCACGATCGCCGCGTCATGCAGCTCGCCGTCCAGCTGGCCGTACTTGTTGTACACGGTGGCGTCGCCCGGCAGCGCGGCCGGAATCAGCTCCGTATTGTTGGTGTGACCCATGTAGGAGTACAGCAGCGAACGGTGGCTGCTGTTGATAAGCTTTCCTTCGTACAATTCCTGCAGCAGTTTGGCTTCGTCATCTGACGTTATAGTGTTAATGCCGGCTCCGGTGAAGGTGCTTAGGCCGATGCTTTTAGCGTATGATTGCTGCTGGCTGCCAAGGAATTCATTGATGTCCAGCCAGGCGTTGTTGTCGCTGACCTCGATCATCTGCTTGAGCTGTTGCTGCGCGCTGGTGCCGTCGATATCCTGGTTCAGGCTCGCCTTGCCCTGTTCGACTTCGTGCATATAATCGACGGACGCGATGATCTTGGCGGTACTGGCCCCTTGGAAAACATAGCTCGATTCGCCGGCGTCGTATTCCTGGTCATTGTCCAGATCTATCAAGGTGGCCGCGGCCTGCAGTCCCGGGTCGTCATTGATGGCCTGGTCCATATCGGCCACGGCGGTCGACGGCTTTCTGGGCTGCGCAGGTTCGGAACTGATAGCACTGGCCTTGCTGGTGATCAGCTCGACCGTTTTATTACCCCTTTGCGCCAGGTAGCCGCCCACTACCAATAGCAGCACGAACAACACGCTCACCCCAGTTAAGACAATGGCCTTTTTCTTTCTGTTCATGCATCACAACAGTAACTGCCAATCTTTAAAAAAACCTGTAAGAACACGTCCTATTTGTTATAGTGGGCGGGTAAGCACGAGCGACAATGATGTCAAAAACAAAGAAAACGCTGGCTTCCGCCTTTTGGGCGCTAGCTTTCGCCCAGATACTGTGGGGAATTAACGTACCAGTTATCAAGCTAGGCCTGCGGACCGTACCCCTGCCGGTGTTTTTGTCGGTTACCATACTGGCCGCCGGACTGCTGACCTTGCCTCTGGCTTATAAGCACTGGAAGCCGCTCAAAGCAAGCGACCATTTCCTTATAATAATCTCCTCTATTTTAGCTATATCGTTCGGTAATACTGTGCTATTGATGGGGTTTGAAAGAATACCAAGCATCAACGCCTCGTTAATAAGCCTGTTTGAGCCGTTTCTGCTATTCATACTATCCGTAGAGTTTTTAAAGGAACGCCTAAGCCTAAGGACCTTTTTGGGAATAATGATCGCCTTTGCCGGCGCCGCTATCATCATTGGCAGACCGTGGGAGGCTACAGCTTCCAACCAAATGGCAATAGGCAGTCTGCTAGTCGTACTGGATGTGTTTTGCGACGTAATCAGCACTTTAATCTTCAAGCCGATGCTGAAACGGGTCCACCCTTACCAGCTGGCTTCTCTGCACCTTCTCTGGGGAATCGTCCCCATCGCACTGTACGCGCTGCCGCATATGTATTACGCGCTCAGCCCCGATAGGGCCGGCCGGGACGGCTACCTGGCGATATTTTTCAACATAGTATTAATAACGTTAGCCAACAGCCTGTTCTATTTCGGCCTGCAGAAAAAGAAAGCCCAGGAAGTGGGGATTTTTTCGTACCTGCACCCTATCGCTACCGCGACTGCGGCCTGGTTCATCCTCTCCGAGGTTCCCAGCGGGAAAATCATCATCGGCGCGGCCCTCATATTCCTAGGCATTTACTACGCCGAAATCAGGAAGCCACAAAAAAACACCAGCCTTCGCTGATGCGTTTTTGGAGGAGCTGGCGGGTACTGCCCCCGCGTCCGCCGGTTTATCTTGGTTAGTCGTCTACAGGCATAGTCCGTTTTAGGATCTTAGGCAACGGGTATCAAAACGAACAAACATTCCGCTGCGGCAATCCAAAGTCTTAGCGACTGGCTAGGATGGTTCCAGTCGAGAGTCCAGAAGATATAGCGCGCCTTTGTGTTATCTGGCGTCACACGCGGCACGGCGATTAACCTTCGTTAAAAGCTAGTGCGAGCTCCTTCGGTACAAATGCATCAGCAAGGCTGGCTACAAATGACTTCGAAAGTTCGCTAAGTTTAGAATTTGCATCTAAAATTGTTGTCTATACGCTGACAAGCGACCTGCTGATCTAACCGATAAAGTCCAACGTCGAGCTTAAATTCAGCCCCGTTAAGCTGTATTATAGCACTTTCACTCAAGAAATGCTAGCGGTTAGGGCGACACTTATACCACGAGCGCACTTAAGTACTCTGCTGGTACACTCTATCGAGAATTCTTAAATAGTTGTTAATTCTAGGGGGGCATGAGTGATAGCTCATGCTACTATATAGGCAGATGTCTGCCCAAAGAAAAGTCAAGTACTTCTTATTTTGCGAACATTTTTCCAAGGATGATACAGGTCGGGTTAGTCTTAATACTATTTTTGATATCGTGGGTGACGAAAAACTCCCTGTTGTACCTCCAAAATTCAATATCGTTTTTAATGTCAATATCGAGGATGGTGATATCAGAGATGGGTGTGTTAAGTTTAGGATTGTTCTTGAAGACCCCCAAGGCAAAGCTTTGGTAAAAGTAGAGGCTTTGGGAGAGGTAGCTGAAGCTGGTAACGTGGTTTCCAATATTCCTTTAGACGGTAAGGTTCCTTTTAGTGACAAAGGACAGCACATTGCAAAGTTATTTGTTAACGAAAAATGTGTTGCTAAAAGTAGCGTAGAAGTTGTAACGGGTAGACCAGAGGATTTTAAGAAATGAAGTCGACTTACGCACCTTTGAGTTGGGACGGCATCCCTGAGTCTCAAGATGTAGTTCAAGGTTCATCGGCC
>CAYLML010000040.1:0-6550 GCA_964384985.1 uncultured Candidatus Saccharibacteria bacterium
GTTTTTTTCAAAATGCTTCAACAGGGGATTGCTCTTGCCGGTCATCTTATTTACTCCACTCGCTTTTTAGTCTGACCAAGCCCTCTGTCATATCTTCTTTATTGCCTTTGACTACGAATGCCGGGCCCGTGCCTACAAGCTGAATGACGTCTTTGGAACTTGATCCGAACAGCCCGGCTACCAAGTGGTAATTACCCGGCCCGAGATTCAGGTTGACCTTATAGTGAATTTTATTGGTGCTTGGTTTCTGTTTTTCTCCGAAGGTGTTATCGCCGAATATATACTCGCCGCTGTTCTTGTATATGGCTAGCCCTACATTTTTGACGCCCTTAAACTCTTTAGGCCAGCTAATATCCACCTCCATGTCTTCAAACATATTAAAGTTCGTGGATCCGTCGCCGGAATTGTCCTTTATATCCAGCCTTATTGGGGAGTCCTCTAGTCTTTCATTATCAATCCGTATGGTCTTGTCGGTTCTTTCCTGGTTAAGCTTCGTGTATTCCGCGGCAACGAGTCTTGGGTCGCCCGATGTTTTGAGCTGGCCGTCACTGATCAATATGGCTTTGGTACAAAATCTTTTTATCATTTCCATATCGTGGGTAACCAGAACTATCGTCTGGTGTTTGCTCTTGTACTTTTCAAAAACATCTATGCATTTCTGCTGGAAAGCCTCATCGCCGACCGCCAGGACTTCGTCAAGCACGAGTATGTCCGTCTCGGCCCTTATAGCGATTGAAAAGGCTAAGCGGACCTGCATGCCGGAAGAATAGTTTTTAAGTTTCTGATCCATGAATCGTTCGATTTCGGCAAATTCGACGATGTCGTCATACATAGCATTCATTTCTTTGCGGTTAAAGCCCAGCAGCGCTCCGTTCAGGAAGACGTTTTCGCGACCGGTAAGTTCCGGATTAAAGCCCACGCCCAGTTCTATAAAGGGAGTAAGTTTGCCGTTAACGGCGATACTGCCTTTACTCGGCCGATAAATACCGGCCAGCAGCTTCAGCATGGTGCTTTTACCGCTGCCGTTACGCCCGACGATGCCAAAGAACTCGCCCTTTTTGACTTCGAACGATATGTCATTGAGCACCTTCTGTTTTTCGTACGTAAGCCCCCGACCGAGATTGATCACAAGGCTTTTGAGAGATGCGTGCTTCTCGTGCGGCAAGCGGAACGTCTTGCTGACACTGTCGACTTTGATGACAATCTCATCACTCATCTTATATGTTCTCCGCGAAGTATTTAGATTCTTTTCGGAAGTACGTTATGCCGATAAATAATGCTAGCACCACTATCAGAAACGGAATCAGCGCGTACCATCCGCCGTCAAAAATGCGGTGGGTAGTAATCGTTTCGTGCGTGATAGTGCTGTAGCGGGCGTCCTGGATAGTTTGCGCCATCGGATTCAGCAGGATCAGCTTTCGGAAAGCCAGGTTGGGGATACGTGAAAGAGGATAGAGAATAGGGGTCAGGTAAAAGCCGCCTTGTAGTATGACTTCCCAGATGTAGTTGATGTCGCGGAATTTCACGAACGCCGCTGCCAGGAACAGGGATACCCCAAGCGAGAACAGGTAGACTTCAAGCAGTATGAGGGGCAGCCACAGTGTCGTGCGCAGCAGATCGACGTGGTTGATGACCATGAACACGACGACGACCAGGAGATTGAGGAACAAGTTAATGAGTGCCGAGATGCTGCTGGACAGCACGATGATCCAGCGAGGGATACGGATCTTGCGGATCAAATCGCCGCGACCGACGATCGAACCGAGGCTTTGCACGGTCATTTCGTAGAAAAAGTTCCAGATCACGATGCCTAACAGCAAATAAACTGGAAAGTGAGGTATGTCGGCACCGAGTTTTAAGAATCTTACGAATACTATGTAAAGTATGATGAACAGCAGCAGCGGCCGCAGCAATGACCAGCCGTAGCCCAGCACCGATCCTTGGTAGCGAAGCTTGAAATCAGTGCGGACAAGTTCGCTCAATAACGCGCGGTTTTCTTTTGTGACGAAACGTTTCATCGATTAGGTTATTATAGAGGAAGAAAGCTGGTAAGTCGATGTCAGAACCCTGCGTCATAGTGCCGAATTGGAACGGTGAGGACAGCCTCAAAGCCTGTCTGGATTCGCTTTTGGCGCAGTCCGTTCCGGCGCGCGTGATCGTAGTGGATAACGGCTCGGCGGACGGTTCGCTGAAGCTGTTGGACAGGTACGAGAACATTGAGATTATTTTCCACGATCGTAATCTTGGTTTCGCGGGCGGCGTGAACGCCGGATTCCGGCGGGCTATTGAAGATGGCGCGAAGTACGCGGCGGCGTTTAACAATGACGCCGTAGCCGATAAGGATTGGCTGAAGCACTTAGTCGGCTATCTGGATGAGCATCCGAAAGCCGGTATCGCGACATGCAAACTGCTGACAGCCAACGGCCGGTCATTGGACAGCACGGGCGATTACTACACCGTTTGGGGTCTGCCGTATCCTCGCGGACGGGGCGAGTCGGATATTGACGCCTATGATGACTTGACTGACGTGTTTGCCGCCAGCGGCGGAGCCAGCCTGTACAGGGTCCGGATGCTGGAACAGGTCGGATTGTTCGACGAGGACTTTTTCGCCTATTACGAGGATGTCGATTTAAGTTTCCGGGCCCAGCTGGCCGGCTGGAAAGTCGGGTACGTGCCGGCCGCAACGGTCCGGCACGCCATCGGAGCTACCAGTAGCCGGGTGCGCGGCTTCACGACCTACCAGACACTCAAGAACCTGCCGATGCTCCTGCTGAAGAACGTGCCCCGGCGCTACCTGTGGCGGATGAGCTGGCGGCTGCTGCTCGCCGAACTTCTGTTCTTCCTCCGGGCTGTCTCTCGCGGACACGGCTTGTCGGCGATCAGAGGCAAGCTTATGTGCCTGTGGCTGTCGCCGCGCACATTGCTCAAGCGCCGGCGTATCCAGCGCGCCCGCGTCGTCAACGATGATTACATCTGGAGCCGCATCGTACACGACCTGCCGCCGAACGCCCGGGCGCTTAGGCGCTTGCGCGGTTTCGGCTGGCGCATAAAAGGGAGGCGGGCATGAAGCGTATCGTAATTGACGCCCGTGAACTGCGCACCAGTACCGGCCGCTACATGGAACGGCTGCTGCACTACCTGCAAGAGATCGACCGCAAACACGAATACATCGTGCTCTTAAAGCCGGAGGATATTGCCAGCTGGAACCCCGAGCATGCCAATTTTTCCAAGCATGTCTGCCCGCACAAGGAGTTTGGTTTTAGTGAACAGGTCGGCTTTAAAAAGCAGCTGGATGGCCTGCGGCCCGATCTGGTGCACTTCGGTATGGTCCAGCAGCCAATCTGGTACAGGGGACGAGTGGTAACAACCGTTCACGACCTGACTACTATGCGCTTTAGCAACCCCGTCAAAAACACCGCCATCTATACCTTTAAACAGCAGGTCTATAAATATGTCGTATGGCGGGCAGCGCACAAGTCGGCGGCCCTGATAACCCCGTCGCAATTCGTAGCAGACGACGTGGTCAGATTTACAGGGGTGCGTCCTGATAAAATTACTGTTACCAACGAAGCGGCGGACGCCATCACTGTCCGGGCCCAGCCTGTGAAGCAGCTTGCAGAACAAAAATTCCTGTTATACATCGGACGCCCGATGACGCACAAGAACCTGGAGCGGCTGATTGAAGCCTTCGCGTCCCTTCGGGCCGCACATCCCAAACTTATCCTCGTACTGGCTGGCCGCAAAGACGCGAATTATGAACGCATCGAGGACAATGCCTACGTAAACGGGGTAAAAAACCTGCTATTCGCTGGCTTCGTCAGCGAAGGGCAGCTGCGCTGGCTGTACGAACACTGCGAAGCATACGTTTTTCCGTCGCTAAGCGAGGGTTTCGGGCTGCCTGGACTGGAAGCCATGCGCCACGGCGCGCCGGTTGTGAGCAGCAACGCGACCTGCCTGCCGGAAATTTACGGCGACGCCGCTCATTACTTCGATCCTACTGACGTTCCAGCCATGGCCGATGCCATAAACGAAGTGCTTACTGATAAACACCTGCGCGCCAGCCTCGTTAAAAAAGGCCAAGACCAGGTTGAAAAATACTCGTGGCGCCAGATGGCCGAACAAACCCTGGAAGTTTACAAAAAAGCCCTTAACGAAGAATAGCTATTCTGCTTTTTTGAGCACTATGTGCCGGTCGCGGCCGTCGCCCGCCGAATCGCTGGTCAGCCCGTACTCGGCCGCCAGCTGGTGCACGACGCGCCGGTCTGCTGCGCTCATTGGTTCCAGATCCATCGGTTCCCCGCTGTCACGCACTTGTTTGACCCAGGCTTCGGCGCGGCCCCGAAGACGCTCGGCGCGCTGTTTCTTATACTCCGCGATGTCGACGTTCACGCGGTTGTGCGCGTAGTCATTGTTTTTCAGCGCGGTGCTTGTCAGGTATTGCAAGGAGCGCATATTCTCGCCGCGCTGGCCGATCAAAAAGCCGTTCATATGCGTGCTTGGTACGTTAAGCTGGATGACTTCGTCGTCGCTGGTAGCGTGCACGTCTGTATTCAGCCCGAAAAATGACAGTAAATCTTCAAGGTATTTCTTGGCGTAAATAATTGCTTCTTCCATGGAGTCGTTCATTATTTGCGCCTCTTTTTCTTCTTAGCAGACTTCTTGGATTTGGCGGCCTGCTTTTGTTCGGCAGCGGTTTCAATTATTTCAGCTTCCGGGATCTTGGACAGGTCCCGGCCGGACGGTTTGTCGGCAATCTCTTCCAGTTCTTCCTCGTCGCGGTTCAGGATGATGCTCTGCTGTATATATGCCACCAGCCCGCTGACCAGCCAGTACAGGCTCAGTGCTGACGCGATGCTGACCGTGAAGAAGAAGATCATAACCGGCAGGAAATACATGGTGCTGCGGCTGACGGCGGCGTTGACTTCGGACTGGTCAGCCTGTTTGCCGCCACTGGCCTGCTTCAGGATATCGCGCAGGCCTTTTTGCTCTTTATCGACAGGCAGCAGCTGCCGGCCCTGGAAAAACTGGGCAATAGCGCTACCTATGACGATTACCATTGCCGGCCAGTACACGCCGCCCTTGGCTAGCGCGCTGCGGCTCAGGTCTACGACGCCGAACAGCGTGTTATCGAACAGGTGGATGTTGCCGGCCAAGTGCCGCATCCAGCTGAGATGCTGCAGCGACGGGTACGCGAACGTTATGATGTTGTGCGGGTCGCTAATTATCCTGCGCAGGCCGCTGTACAGCCCGATCAGCACCACGAGTTGGATTATAAGGGTAGGCAGAGTACCGAGAGGGTTGATGCCCTTTTCCTTGTACAGCTCCATGAGCATCTGCGATTCTTTTTGGCGGTTGCCCTTGGTCGCCTTCTTAATCTTTTTAATTTCCGGCTGCATCTTTCGCATGGCCCGCGCCTGGTGCAGCTGCTTTTTAACCAGAGGCCAGAGCAGCATACGGATAATGACGGTGAAAATAATCAGGCTCAGGCCGAAATTATGGCCAGGCAGCAGCGCGTAAATCAGCACCAACAGATTGAAAAGTGGTTGTACGATCAGTGTGGTGAACATATTTGCCTCTTACTATATCATGATTGACCGGTGTTCGGCGCTGGCCTGCGGTCTGCCGGCGGCGCGTCGACCTTCTGCAACAAGCCAGCAATAGCCTTTTTTAGCGCGGGCGGCGGCAGTCCGGCCACCCGGTCGCTAAATACCGTGAATATCAGGTCTGTGCCGGGCTGCACGTCGGCGCCGGCTTCCCGTACGGCCGAGTAGACGCGCCGCCGGATTCGGTTGCGCACAACGGCGGATTTATGCACCTTGCGGCTCACTACCACGGCTACCCGGTAAGATCGCTTGGGATCCCGCACGGTAAACCGCAAACTCAGCATGTCCGTGCGGATGGTGCGGCCGTGTTTATACACTCCGCGCAGGCTGTTATATCCGTGAAACCGGTGGGTTCGCCCGAGCATAGCTATATTGCAATCCTTGCTAGGGCTTAGGCTGAAAGCTGGGCGCGGCCTTTATTGCGGCGGCGTTTCAAGACATTGCGGCCGCCACGAGTTGTCATCCGCTTTAAGAAGCCGTGTTCGCGGGCCCGCGAGCGTTTCTTTGGCTGGTGTGTTCTCTTTGGCATATCTGTAAGACTATAGCTTTTTTATATCTGTTTGTAAAGAGTTATCTCTGTTGCGAATATATGTCCCAGGCTGACCGGCCTACATGTGGTTTTAACAATGTTTACCCGCGGATTTGCTGCAAGTTATCCACCAATCAATCATTACTATCCACAATTTAACAGAGGTGTTCTTATGCTGTGTATAAATTTGTCTCTAGCGCCGTTTTATTGGGTTTGGCGTGTATACTTGTCGAATGACTGTGGAAAACTTATGATATATCCCGTATATTTAGGTGAGACGTAATGGGGAGTTCTATGCAGTCGGGTGTTTTGTGGCAGACCGTTCTAGGGGAAATTGAACTGTCTGTTTCGCATGGCAATTTTGTAACCTGGTTTAAAAATACCAGCTTGCTCAAGCATGAAGACGACAGCCTGGTTG
>CAYLML010000041.1:0-6501 GCA_964384985.1 uncultured Candidatus Saccharibacteria bacterium
CCAGCCGCTGCACGCCTACGACTATGACAAGGTCGCCGGCCTGAGCAGTAGCGACGGCGCGGCCATCGTAGTCCGCAACCCCCGGCCTAGTGAAAAAATCACGCTGCTTGGCGGCAAGCAGCTGACGCCCCGCCCCGAAGCCATAATGATTGCTACGGATAAAGCTCTGATCGGGGTCGGCGGCGTCATGGGCGGAGCCGATACGGAAGTAGATAAGAATACCCGCAATATCATCTTGGAATGCGCGAACTTCGATATGTATTCGGTGCGACGGACCGCCATGGAGCACGGGCTTTTCACCGACGCGGTGACACGTTTTACGAAGGGGCAGAGTCCGCTGCAAAACCTGGCAGTTCTGACTAAGATCACGGATGAAATCCGCTCGCATGCCGGAGGCAAAATCGCTAGTGAGCCGATAGATGACAATCACGTCAGCAAGCCGGTCCTGGAGCGCGGTTCCCTGCACGGTCCGGTTCCGGTTTCAAGGGGGTTCATCAATGAGCGGCTTGGCCTGGAGCTTCCCGTCGCTGACATAAAAACCTTGCTGGAAAACGTCGAATTCACTGTAGCGGCCGAGGGTGACGAGCTGATCGTTTCGGCGCCGTTTTGGCGTACGGACATTGAACTGCGCGAAGACGTAGTCGAAGAAGTCGGTCGGCTATACGGCTATGACCGTTTGCCGCTGGTACTGCCGAAGCGCGACCTCGCACCGGCGCCGCGGGATTCGCTGCTCGATCTCAAGTCGGCCGTCCGCGCCACGCTCAGCAAAGCCGGCGCCAACGAAGTGCTGACGTATAGCTTCGTGCCCGGCGATTTGCTGGATAAGACGGGCCAGGACCGTTCCAAAGCCTATGAAATCGCCAACGCGCTCAGCCCGGACCTCCAGTATTACCGGTTAAGCCTGATGCCCAGCCTGCTGGAAAAGGTCCATCCGAACATCAAGGCCGGCTACGACGAATTCACTCTGTTTGAACTGGGCAAGACGCATAACCTGGACCACAAAGACGACGACGGCTTGCCGGGCGAGTTTGAATTCACGGCTCTGGTTACATCTGCCGCCGACAAAGTCAAACGTACCGGCGCGCCGTACTATCAGGCGCGCAAATACCTGGAGGCCTTGGCCGGCAACGAGCTAGTCTTCAAGCCGGTCGGCGAAGATATGCAGCAATATCCGGTCGTCCGGCCTTATGATCCGGCCCGGTCGGCGCTCGTCAGCCTGGGCAGCGGTGAATTCCTGGGCATCATCGGCGAATTCAAGCCGTCCGTCCGCCGCGCGCTCAAACTTCCGAAATATATTGCCGGTTTCGAAATAGACACCACAGTTCTGCAAAAAATCAAAAAGACCGGCTACGTACCGCTCTCGCGGTTCCCGAAAATTACCCAAGACATTACGCTTAAAGTTCCAGACGCGGTCAGCCACCAGGACTTGATTGATTTCTTCTGGAGCCGATATAAAGACCAAGATATAAAAAGAGCAGAGGCTACACTAAGCTCGCTTGATATTTATAAGGCCAAAGACAGCGATAATTACAAAAACGTCACTCTGCACTTTACGATCGCAAGCTATGAGCGCACCCTTACTGACGCCGAAGTTAACAAGATACTCGATACCATCGCAGCTGCCGCGCACGCCGAATTCAAAGCCGAAAGAGTATAAACGAAAAGGTGGCGCTTTGACAAAGCAAGCGGTTTCGGTCTAGAATAAATCATGCAGATCACCAATACTCCTGCTCTTACATTCGATGATGTTCTTCTCAAGCCCGGCTTCGCCGGGTTTTCTCGTAGCGACATAAAACTGGGCACCCAGCTGACACGCAACGTCAGACTGGACGTGCCGCTGGTGTCCTCGCCTATGGATACGGTAACAGAGAGCGGGCTGGCTATCGCCTTGGCAAAATTCGGCGGTATCGGCATCATCCACCGCAACCTGACCATCAAAGATCAGGCTGCCGAAGTCGCCAAGGTCAAGAAAGGCGGGCATAAGGTGGGTGCGGCTGTCGGCTCCAGCCCCGGTTACGAAGAACGCGTCCAGGCGCTGGTAGAAGCCGGCGTCGATGTTATTATAGTTGATTCGGCCCATGGGTTTTCAAAATTCGTCATAGACGCGGTGACTTATATAAAAAAATCGCATAAAGTTGACGTCATAGCGGGCAATATAGCTACCGGCGAAGGGGCAGAAGCGCTCATCGCGGCCGGCGCGGACGGCTTGCGAGTGGGTATGGGTCCGGGCGCCATCTGTACTACCCGCCTGGTTTCCGGTATGGGAGTGCCGCAGCTCACAGCCATTATTGATACGGCCGCGGCTGCTCAGAAGCACGGCGTGCCGGTCATCGCCGACGGAGGCATTAATTACTTCGGCGATATTACCAAAGCCTTGGCTGCCGGCGCCTCGACAGTGATGATGGGCCGGCTATTCGCCGCGACCGAAGAGTCGCCCGGCGAGATCATGGAGCTTTCCCGCGAGCAGGTTCCAGCCCGGTTCCAAAGCATCATCAACGGTGAAGCGACCTATCGCTTCAAGGGCTATCGAGGCATGGGTTCGATCGGTGCTATGGAGCGTGGCAAACAGATCAGCTCCGAAGACGAATTCCACGGCAAAAGCTACGACAGCAAGAGCGTACTGGTAGCGGAGGGGGTAGAAGGCCTAGTGCCATGCACCGGCACTCTGCAGGAAGCGGCGTCCGCCATGGTAGAGGGCGTGCGCTCTGGATTCTATTATGTTGGCGCGACTTCAATTCCCGAGCTATGGGAGCGGGCTACATTGAGCCTCATAACGACGGCATCGCTTACCGAAAGCCATCCGCACGACCTGTTTGTGACCAATGCCGGCAATAGCTACCCCGCGCACAAGTAGTGCGCTATAATACTATGAAATAACGGAGGGCCTATGGCACGAAAACGTGACCGGATTTTTACCGGATTTTTTGCAGGACTGTTTTTATTGACCTCATCAGCGCTGACCATTGGCGTGATCTGGCAGTCCACCCACAGCAGTTCGTCCTCTGCCAGTCAAAATACTACGACAACTAAACCAAAGGAAACTAAATTGGATAATTTCACACCTACCAGCCAGCCGCAGACGCAGCTGCAGGCCATAGACACTAAAGTAGGAACCGGAGCCACGGTCAAAGCCGGTGACACGGTGACCGTTGACTATACAGGTGCCCTTATGAGCAATGGAGTTGTATTCGATGCCTCTTCCCAGCATGGCGGCCCGCAGCCAATTTCGCTCAGCCAGGTCATTCCCGGCTGGTCGCAGGGCATACCCGGCATGAAGGTCGGCGGCACCCGCCGGCTGCTGATCCCGGCCGCTTTGGCTTATGGCGCCACCCCGCCGCAAGGCTCAACTATCCCAGCCAACGCCGACCTGGTCTTCGACGTCACCGTCCACAAGATAGGCCAGTAGCAACCTAGTTCTTCCAAGGGAGACTTAACTTGCATGATTTTCCAATCTATGATTTAATTATCTTTTAAGGAGATGTAATGACTGTAAAGGCTCCCACTGCACGTGAAGTTGACAGAAACATAAGAGCCCTTATAGGGGACTTTGATAATCATCCTGATGCTTTCTTACAGATAGGCGAGCACGAACGAGCTATGGCCCGAGGCGATTCCGGTCTTCATGTTGCTCAATTTCTGGTATTTCATACCACCTTTGAATTAGCAGGTAATCCAAATGAGAGCCTAAAGATAATCCAAAGTATACAAGACGGCATCTGGAATCATTCCGAAAGTGCAAGCTTTGCAACAGCTAGAGTTGAGGGTAAAGGGGAATTTGGCGTTGAAGGTATTTCCACTTATCGCTCTGACCGTATCGCAGCCATCAAAAGCGCTAAGCTTTTACTATACCCTGCCCTAGAGGCTGAGCCGTTACTTATTGATAAAGAAGTTGCCCAACTCCTAATCAGTCCTTCGCAGCCGATCCAATCTACTCGTTTGCCATCTAGGCCGTCGCAGCCGCAACCACCAAATTGCATGCCCTAGGGGCCGGGCCATATCCGTCCTTAGTGGGGTAAAAACCACAATATATAGCGTCTTGAATTTATTGTAAGCGCTATATATAATCAGAGTTGCAGTCAGAATTGTTCTGCCTAGAACACTATAAAACATAGACACGAGGAGCCTTAGAAACGACTGTAGCCGTACCTGAGAGACACGGCCGGTGGTACAAGCTCCCCAAAATTGGGCAGGCAATCCGTCTAAAAACCTAAAAAACGAGGGGGACCAAAATGGTCAAAAACATCACTATTTTCACTACCAACACTTGCAGCTACTGCCAGATGGTCAAGAAGTATCTTGGCGCTAAGGGCATGATTTACGAAGAAGTGAACCTCGACGAACACCCTCATCGCCAAGCCGAAGCCCTGCAAATGTCCGGTGCCATGACAGTGCCTGTTACAGTTGTCACCAAGGCCGATGATTCGCAAGAAGTCATAGTCGGTTACAATCTTGCCCGCTTAGCTCCTGCGGTCGCCTGATATCATAGATATATGGCAAAGACAGAAGAGACACCCAAGCATGACGTAGTTATCATAGGTGCCGGGCCGGCGGCATTAACGGCTGCCATCTATACGACGCGCGAAGATATTGATACTTTGTTGTTTGAGCGGGGCGTCATTGGCGGCTTGGCGGCTGTTACCGATAAGATTGATAATTATCCCGGTTTTCCAGAGGGCGTACCCGGCTTGCAGCTAGCAGACGATTTACAGAAGCAGGCCGAACGCTTTGGCGCGGTCATTGAACTCGGCGAAGTCACGGCTATCCACGACGAGGGCAAATACAAGCGCCTGGAGACTACCAGCGGCGATATACTGGCACGGGCTGTCCTAGTAGCGACCGGCTCTGATTATAAGAAAGTCGGCTGTCCCGGCGAGCAGGATTACTACGCCCGCGGCGTGCACTACTGTGCCACGTGCGACGGCGCGTTTTACCGGGACAAGCGGCTGGTCGTAGTTGGCGGCGGCAACTCGGCGTTCCAAGAGGCCATCTTCCTGACCCGCTTCGCCAGTCACATCGATCTCTTGGTCCGCTCCACCATCAAGGCCAGTGACGTATTGCAGCACGAACTGGAAGAGTACGTTAAGAAAGGCAAGGTAACCGTCCATTTAGGTACCACGACTGACGAGATCGTTGGTAAGGACAACAGCGTCACAAAGGTCATTGGCACGCACGACGGCAAAAAGGTCGAATTCCCGACTGATGGCGTCTTCGTATTCGTAGGCCTCATGCCGAACTCGCAGTTTTTGAAAGACACGCCCGTCCGGCTCGATGAAATCGGCTTCGTTATAACGGATACCGGCCTGCAAACCAATATGAAAGGCGTGTTCGCCGCCGGCGATATCCGTAGCGGCGCAACCATGCAGATCGCTTCGGCTGCCGGCGAAGGCGCTACCGCTGCCCTCAAGATTCGCGAATACCTCGAAGGCCGCACCCACCCCGCCCAAAACTGATAATAGTTTGTATTCCTTAGCTGCTATGTTATAGTTTTGGCAAATGACCTGGGAGACCGACCAAACACCTGCTGAGCAAGAACTGCATCCGCTAGTTGCCTTTTCGTGGCTGGTGAAGACGGGTCGCGCTGAGCCGGCTACTTGGACCGCGGAACACGGTTGGGAGTTACGCCTGCGGGAAGGATCGGACAGCTTGGGCCAGGCTGCCTTAGAAATTGCTCAAGGCAAAGAACCGGCCCTGTTGTCTGTGGTTTATGAAAGGACCGCCGATGTCGCCACGCTAAGCGGCGTCGTTTTTGCCCACATTTCAGAACAGGCCATTGAGCTCTTCGAAAGCGACGAGCAGCTACCCCTCGTACACTAGACCGGATCGTAGTTGGGGAATTCGTCGCTGACAATCTGATGCCTGTCCAGACCGGCTGCTCGCAGGTCTTTGGCCAGTGACCGTACCATCAGCTCCGGTCCAGAGACATAAACGAGCGTATCTTCCGAAGGTTTTTCGAGTCCCAGGATCAGCCCGGCGTTCAGATGCCCGCGTTCGCCGCCCCACTCAGGCGAGGGTTCGCTCACCATGATGGTCGGCTCCACGCCGGCCTTGCGGAACGTATCCTGAAAAATAATGTCATCTTCGGTACGGACGGCATACAAAAACTTGATCGGGCGTTCTTCGCCGGTGGCGGCCAGCCATGCCAATATGCTATGAAAAGGCGTGACGCCCATGCCGGCGGCTACGAACACCAGAGGAGTTTGTATAAGCTTGGGCAGCACGAAATCGCCCATGGGCGCGGCCAGATTTACTTCTGCGCCCGGCCGCAGCTGCCTCAGTCTTTTCTTGAAAGTACTGCCCTTGGCGCCGGCAAACTTGGTAGTTATGGTCAGGAACTCGCCACCGGGCGGAGAAGAGATCGTAAACCAGCGCTTTATGCCGCGGGCGTCGGGATGCGAGTGGGGCAGGGTCAATTCCGTGAACTGGCCGGCGGTATAATGCACCGGTCTTTCCGGCCGGAAATAAAAGGTAGTGATCGTGGGCGCCTCATCTTCCGAATGGTCG
>CAYLML010000042.1:0-6415 GCA_964384985.1 uncultured Candidatus Saccharibacteria bacterium
AATTAAACGCTTAAGTGTTCGCTCAGGCTGCCAGAGATATTATCCATGATCTGCACACTGGCCGGAATATTCGATCCGCCGCTTACCAGCCACAATACGCGCTTGCGGCCCGCCAACTCTTTTACGAGCCGTTCGGTCAAATCGGCCACGCCGTCATCCCAGCCGGCGGTCAGGATATATTTCATGCTTATACTATAGCATCACACCGATGCGATAAAGTGTTATTTGTAGATGATTTGGCCGCGGTTCGGCCCTACGCCGATTTTAGTAACCGGCACGCCGAGCTCCGACTCAAACAGCTCTATGAATGCTTTTGCGGCCGCGGGCAGATCGTCGTAGCTGCGCAGGCCGCTAATATCTTCGGTCCAGTTCTCGCACTTGCGATAATTTGGCGTGCAGGCTTTCAAGGCCGATTCCGAGCTGGGAGCGGTCAACCGATCAACGCCGTTGTAGGTGTAGCTGGTGGCTATCTGCAAGTGCTCTCCGTAGCGCGGTACATGGTCGAGTTTGGATACGGCAAGTTCGTCTATGCCATCGCCGCGGACGGCGTTGCGCAGCTCAACCAGGTCCGGGTAGCCGAGCCGCCGCGGCCGCTTAGTCGTGGCGCCGTATTCGCTGTCGGCTTCACCGAAGGGGCCGCGGACGTTAGCCTCCAGCTCCTCGTTGGCAATGTGAGTTACCAGCGCCCCGCCGCCGACGTGTGATTTGACGGCTTTGGCGACGCCCGTGACCTTGCCCAGCTGCTTAGCCGACACGCCAAGGCCGTCGATTAGCCCGGCTACGGTGGTCGAAGAAGAAGTCACGGCCGGGTACATGCCATGGTTGATATCCAGCCAAAAGCCTTGCGCGCCTTCGGCCAGGACGTGCTCGCCCGCCGCCAGCTTGTCGTTAATAATTTCAACCGTGTCCGCCATATATTCGCGCAGGCTTTGAGCGGTCTTGACCCAGGCTTTGGCGGTCTCTTGCATCTGGGACTCGGACTGCTTTTCGCCCGCCGCCAGCTGCTCGTTCAGCCGGGCCAGGCCCTCATAGGCCAGGTCCTCTAATACTTTCGGCTCGGCTATAGATTCCAGGCGGACGCCTTGGCGCAGGTATTTTTCCGAAGCCACATAGGCTATGCCGGATTTGGTGCTGCCCTGGGCTAAGCTGCCTCTCTCTCGCAGCGTATCCAAGCCAACGTGGTGCGGCATGACCAAGTGGGCGGTGTCGCTGATTAATAAGTTCTTGGAGGTTATGGGTATTCCGGCTGCGCGGATACTTTCCATTTCCTTCACTAAGAGACGGGGGTCAAGATACACGCCGCTGCCAATGATGTTCAACTTGCCGGGGTACGCTATACCGGATGGCACCTGGTGCAAGGCTAACGGTTCCATGCCTTCGGGTATGACGGTATGGCCCGCGTTGGCTCCGCCGTTGCCGCGGGCTATGACGCTATATTCGCCTGCCACTAAGTCGACGAACCGGCCTTTGCCCTCGTCGCCTCGCTGCAATCCGACCACTACATCTAAAGGCATACCTAAACTAGACTACTCGACTACCCCTAGTTACGCAAGGCTGTCAGCCTCTTTTCGTAAGGATTAAGCGCAATATTTGGGAGGAGACCGTGACTAGGTCTCCTCCCAAATATTGCGCTTAATCTAGATCTGGTTCTGGCCTTCGAACAAGGCTGAAACTGAGCGGGCGTCGTTGACGGCGGAGATGGCGTCGGCCAGCAGTTTGGAAACGGACAGGACTTTGATCTTATTAGTTATCCCCTCGGTGGCGATGGGGACGGTGTTGGTGACTATGACCTGCTCGAACGGCGAAGCTTCAATGCGCTCCAAGGAGGGTTCGGAGAAAATACCGTGCGTCGCCAGCCCGTATATTTTGCCTGCGCCCCGTTCCTTGAGCATTTCCGCGGTAGCGCAAAATGTGCCGGCAGTATCGATCATGTCATCCACGATTACGCAGTCCCGGCCCTTGACATCACCGATCAGATGCTTGGCAATCACGCTGTTGTGCTTTTCGGTGGAACGGATCTTGTGGGTGATTGCCATGCCCGTGCCGAAGGCGCTGCTATAGCGCTCCGCCATTTTTACCCGGCCGGCGTCCGGAGCTACGAACATAATCTCTTCGCCGATATTTTCCTTTATGTACTTTTTGAATAGCGGCATGGCTATCAGGTGGTCAAAGGGGCCGTCGAAGAATCCCTGGGTCTGGCCGGAATGCAGGTCGATGCTCATGATGCGGTCGGCGCCGGCCTTGGCCAGCATGTCTACAAGCAAACGGGCCGCGATTGGTTCACGGCCCGAGGCTTTTCTATCCTGCCTGGCATAGCTGAGGAGCGGGCACACGGCGGTAATGCTGCGCGCCGATGCCCGCTTGGCGGCGTCGATCATCAGCAGCTGCTCGAATATGGAAGTATGGATCTTCAGCCCCTGCGCGCCATGGGTCTGCATGATGAACACGTCGTTGCCGCGCAGCGACTCGTTGAATCGGATACTGATCTCGCCGTTCGCGAAATCGCTGATGCGAACGTTGCCAAGCTTGACGCCTAGATGGTCGGCGACTTCGGCAGCCAGTTCAGGATGCGCCCTTCCGCTTAGCAGCTGCATGCCATGATAATCTCCCACGCGGTTCATATTTCTAGTGTAGCACGGATGTCGGCGCTATATTCAAGCATTGTAAATGAGATCCAAGAGGGCCATGCGCAGGAAAAGGCCGTTCTTGACCTGCTGGAAGTATTGGGCCCGCGGGTCGCTGTCAATTTCGGGCGGGATTTCATTGACGCGCGGCAGAGGATGCAGGATGATTGCGTCCTTTTTCATGGTTTTCACCAGCGCCGGAGTCAGTATGAAGTCATCTTTAACTGCCTGGTAATCTTCGATCAGTTTAAAACGCTCTCTTTGCACGCGGGTCATATACAGGATGTCAAGCTCCCCGAGCACTTCCCCCCAATCGTTCAGCACGTGGTATGGCACTCCTTGTTTGTCGAGGGCGTCCAGATAAGACTTCGGCATTTCCAGGCTCTTAGGCGACAGCAGGTACAGTTCGACATTGTAAAGGGCTAGAAGCGGCAGCAAGGAATGCACCGTCCGGCCGTACAGCAGGTCTCCTACCAGGCCGATTTTCAGGTCGTCGAAGGAGCCTCTGGAGCGCTGCATCGAGTACGCGTCAAGCAGGGCCTGCGTCGGATGCTCGCCGATGCCGTCACCGGCATTGATAATAGGTACTCCGGAGACGCTGGTGGCCCGCTTGGCGGCGCCTGCTTCATGATGCCGCAGCACGATGCCATCGGCATAGGCGTTTATTACCTTGATGGTGTCTTCCAGGGTTTCGCCCTTAATGGCCGAAGAAAAATCCCCAGCGTTTTCGGTGGTAATAAGGTTGCCGCCGAGATTCTGGATGGCGGTTTCAAAAGATAGCCGGGTGCGGGTGCTGGGCTCGTAAAAAATAGTCGCTAGCGTCAGGTTCTCCAGAAACTTCGGATATTCGGCCGGAGGCATAGCCTGCATATTAGCGGCAACCTAGAAGAGCTGCTCCAACAATTTTTTATCGGCGAACTGCTGTACTGAAAGGACGTGTTTCATACCCTTTAGTTTACCTTACCCGTGTGCCCTACGTAATCTCTCCAGGCTTTTGGCTCGCGGTCCGCCAGCTTGCGGTCTGCCAGGCAGCGCATCAGAAGGCGGCCGGTTTCGGCGTTGGTGAGCAGAGGCACGTGATTGTCGATAGCCAGCCGCCGGATTACGTACCCGTCGCGCAGGCTGTTATCGAACGATGGCACGTTCACTACCAGCCCAATCTTGTGCGTGTCGATGGCTGACTTAATGCTTGGTTCGGTCTTTTCGGATATTTTGTAGAGCAGCGCGGTTTTGACCCCGTGCTGCTTCATGTACGCGTGCGTACCGGACGTGCAGTAGATTTTCCAGCCCTGCCCGACTAGCGCGGCGGCCTCGTCCACGAACTTGTGCTTCTGGCCGTCCGGCAGGCTTAGGAATAACGATTTGCCCTTGACCCTTTGCTCGGTAGCCAGCCAGGAGTCATAAAAAGCTTCTTGGATATTCTCGCCGAAGCAGGCCACTTCGCCGGTAGACGCCATTTCGACACCGGCCACAGGGTCCGCACCTTTCAAACGATTGTATGAAAACTGCGGACTTTTAACGCCCACGTAATCGAACTCCAGGGTTTGATAATTCGGCTGTCCGTCTATGCCCAGGATGCATTCGGCGGCGATCTTGATAAAGTTATGCCCGGTAACTTTGGATACGAACGGGAACGAACGGGAGGCCCGCACATTGCACTCAATGACCTTTAGGTCATTGTCTTTGGCGATGAACTGGATGTTGAACGGCCCGGTAATATCAAGGTTGGTGATGATCTGCTTGGTGATGAGCTTGGCTTTGCGCACAGTTTCGAGGTAAAGGCGCTGGGCCGGGAATACGACCGTGGCGTCGCCCGAATGCACGCCGGCATTCTCTATATGTTCCGATATAGCGTAGATTACCAGCTTGCCGCCGCGAGCCACGCCGTCGATCTCAATTTCTTTCGCGTTGCTGATGAATTGCGAAATTACCACCGGATGGTCCGGCGACAGGTCTGCGGCCTCAGACATGTACCTGGCCAGTTCTTCCTCGCTGGCTACGACGTTCATAGCCCCGCCGGACAGCACATAGGACGGCCGGATAATAACGGGATAGCCGACCTTGCGCGCGAAGGCCTTGGCCTTCGCCAGCGTGGTCACCTCTTCCCATGCCGGCTGGTCCACGCCCAGGTCGCCAAGCATGGCCGAGAATTTCTGGCGGTCTTCGGCGCGGTCAATTTGCTTAGGCGGTGTGCCCAGAATCGGATAGCCGGCTTTGCCGAGCGGCAGCGCCAGGTTATTGGCGATTTGCCCGCCCACGGACACCACTATGCCATGCAGCTGCTCGAAGTCGGCGATATCCCGCACGCGCTCCAGTGTCAGCTCTTCGAAATACAAGCGGTCGGAATGGTCGAAGTCCGTCGATACGGTTTCAGGGTTTGAATTTACCATGACGGTTTGCCAGCCGCGGTCATGCAAGGTCTTGCCGGTATTGACGGCGCACCAGTCGAATTCCACGGACGAACCGATGCAGTACGGTCCGGAGCCGATGACCATGGCGGCTTTATCGCCCAAGGGCAGAATGTCGTTTTCGCTGCCGTGGTACGTCATATAAAGATAGTTCGTCGAAGCTTTGAACTCGCCGGCCAAGGTGTCGATTTGCTTGATCACGGGCACTATCCCCGCTTTGAGGCGTTTGCGCCTTATGTCGTCTTCGCGGGTACTTTGCAATCCGGCTATGGTGCGGTCGGCGAAACCGGCCTGTTTCGCGCGCGAGAGCATTTCGTCGGCGAGCGGCTTGGCTCGCAATCCGGTTTCCAGCTTCTGGATGTCTGCCAGATGGTCCAGGAACCAGTTGTCTATACCGGAAAGCTTGTGGATTTCGGCCGTGCTTACGCCTCGTCTCAACGCATCGTATATGGCGAACAGGCGCCGGTCGGTCGCGCGGCTGACTTCCTTCAGCGGATCATCGAAAGTATGCGGATAGTCCGAGAGCCCGTGGGCTCCTATGTTCAGCATACGCACGGCTTTCTGCAAAGCTTCGGGGAATGAACGCCCCAGGGCCATGACCTCGCCGACACTTTTCATCTCGGAGCCTATATGATGGTCGCTAGATTTTAATTTCGATAGGTCCCAGCGCGGTATTTTGACGGCTATATAATCGAGGGCAGGCTCAAAGAAGGCCGACGTGGTGCCTGTAACTGCGTTCTTGAGTTCGAACAAACGCTTGCCCAGCATTAGCTTGGTAGCAACGAAGGCCAGCGGGTAGCCGGTAGCTTTAGAGGCCAGCGCACTGGAGCGGCTCAACCGGGCATTGACCTCGATGACACGGTAATCGCCGCTGACCGGATCCAGGGCGTACTGTATGTTGCACTCGCCTACGATGCCCAGGTGGTTAATTGTGTGGATGGCGACTTCGCGCAGGCGGTGGTACTCTTCGTTCGTCAGGGTTTGGGATGGGGCGACCACGATGCTTTCGCCGGTATGGATGCCCATGGGGTCCAGGTTTTCCATGTTGCAGACGGTTATGGTGTTGCCGTCGGCGTCACGGACTACTTCGTACTCGATTTCTTTCCAGCCCACCAGGAATTCTTCTATTAACACTTGCGGTACGGCCTGGAAGGCCTGGGCGGCCTGCTCCCGCAGCTGTTTTTCGTCGTCTACCCTGCCCGACCCCAAGCCGCCCAAGCTGAAGCCGGAGCGCATCATAACCGGGTAGCCGATTTTCTTTGCGGCAGCCAGGGCTTCTTGAAGGTTGTACGTGGCGATACTGCGCGCCGTCTTAGTGCCGATTTCATCCATGGCATCTTTGAAAAGCGCCCGGTCCTCGGTGATCTTGATCGATCGTATCGG
>CAYLML010000043.1:0-6385 GCA_964384985.1 uncultured Candidatus Saccharibacteria bacterium
TGGCGATCGACAGATGCAATTCCGTATCGATACCGTCCCTGGACATCGGTATGATCCCATGCGTTCGAGTGTCTTTTGATGATCCGGGAGCGGTTTTGCCCGTACCTTGGCGTGGTGCCAGGGCCGTTACAGCCAATTCGCCAAGCGGCTTGCCGGCTATAGCGACATCGAATGTAGCCCGGCCTATATACTCTTCATTTTCTCCGGGTGCACGCAGTTCGGCGTCTTCTATATCTCCGCCCCCGATTGGGGTAAACCGCAATTCGATAGGAGGCTGCGAGTGCGACCTGCCAAGAGTAGGATCATCTTCGATAACGTGGAGCGTCCGGCTCATCGCGTGGTATAGGTGCTCGGGCTGTACTTCTGCTAAAGCGGCCATAATGACGTACAATACCATAGATGTATCTGCTTGTAAACCCTCTTCAGGAATTTTGCTATACTTCCATCTGATGAGCAAAGATTTCAGCTTCAACGTTGGCAAACACTTAGGCGACGGTACGCTGGCGCGTACAGGCGTTATAAAAACGCCTCACGGCGATATTAAGACGCCGGCGTTTATCGTGGTTGGGACGGCAGCGACCGTGAAGGCCATGACGCCGGAGCAGGTTGCGGGTGTCGGCGCACAGGCCGTGCTGGCCAACGCCTACCACCTGTACCTGCGGCCGGGGCACAAGACCGTGGAGCAGGCCGGCGGGCTGGGTAAGTTCATGCACTGGGACGGGCCGACGTTTACTGATAGTGGCGGGTTCCAGGTGCTGTCGCTTGGCAGCGGGTTCAAAAAGGTGATCGATATGGGCGGCCGGGAATCCGGGGAAATGCCGCTGGCCGATCCCAAAGAGCGGCTGGCTCTGGTGGATGATGAGGGCGTGACGTTTTATTCGCACTTGGACGGCAGCAAGCACCGTTTTACGCCTGAACTATCTATGCAGATCCAGCATGCGCTTCAAGCCGACATCATGTTCGCCTTTGACGAACTGACCGCGCTTGTCGACCCATATGACTACCAGCGGCAGGCTATTACGCGGACGCATGCCTGGGCCGACCGCTGCCTGGCGGAGCTCGCGAAGCTGCGGGCGAAGCATCCCGACCGGCCGTACCAGGCACTGTTCGCGGTGATCCAGGGCGCGCAGCACGAAGACCTGCGGCGCATGACCGCTAAGCATCTGGGCGCCATGGACGGCTTTGACGGTTTCGGCATTGGCGGCGCGATCGAGAAAAACAAGCTTGGCGACATCGTGCGCTGGGCGAACGAGGAGCTGCCGGAAAGCAAGCCCAGGCACATGCTCGGCATTTCCGAACCCGATGACATCTTCGCCGCCATCGAGAGCGGCATTGATACGTTCGATTGCGTGTCGCCCACGCGGGTAGGTCGGAACGGTTCGTTCTATACCTACGAAGGCCGCCGCAACATCGGCAACGCGGAGTACAAGCAAGACTTCGGGCCGCTCATGGAAGACTGCGGATGCTACACCTGCCGGAATTACAGCCGGGCCTACCTCAACCATCTGGAAAAGGCCAAGGAAATACTCGGCATGACCCTTTTGAGCCTGCATAACGAGCACTTCATTATCAAGCTGGTCGACGACATCCGCGCCAGCATCGAGGATGGCAGCTTTATGGAGCTTAAAAAATCCTGGCTGAAGCGGTATTATGGTACGACATGATTCACAAAGCCAAAAAACACGCCTGGAAATATAAGTGGTGGCTGCTGGGTCTGGCCGTAGTTTGCACGCTGCTGCTGTGGGGGCCGACGGTGTATGCCAAGTTGTCTACCAGCTCCCGGCGCTACGACCTCTCCCATACCCCGGCCCGCGACATACCGTATAAGCACGTGGCCATCGTCTTTGGCGCGGGCTTGTACGATCACGACAAGCCGACTTCTTATCTGCGGGAACGGGTCTCGACGGCGGTGCAGCTGTATAAGGCCAAGCGCGTTAACAAGCTGCTCATGACCGGCGACAATTCGGTAAATACCTATAACGAACCGGCGGCTATGCGCAAACTGGCGATGCGCTTGGGCGTGCCGTCGGGCGATATCGTCCTGGATTATGCCGGCCGCAATACCTACGACAGCTGCTACCGGGCCCGCGTCATTTTTAAGGTTTCTCAGGCGACACTGGTGACGCAGGGCTACCATTTACCGCGGGCGCTCATAACCTGCCGGGGCTTGGGCATCAACGCCATCGGCGTGGCCGCGGAGCATGCGTCCCGCGATTATACGCTCGGCTACATAGTGCGTGAATGGATCTCGACCGATAAGGCGGTGTACCAGCTTATAGCCAAGCCCAAACCGACCATACTCGGCCCGGCGCTGCCTATTAAATGACAGATATCCACAGACTATGCACAATTTTGACTGAATGTAGTTGACAAGCATTTGGCGCGAGCCTATATTGAAGCATAGTCACTGTGAGGTGATCAGCGTTCAGAGCCTTCACCGGCCGAGACCGCGAGCAAAAGGAAGCCCCTCAAAAGGCTTCTTTTTGTTTTTACGGGAGTTTACGGGGCGATTACTCGCGGGCCGCTTTCTGGCGGTCCATTTCATCTTCGATTTCATGGCCGAGGATTTCCTCCAGCAGGTCTTCAATGGTCACGATACCGGTGATTACGTCGTCCTTTTCGATCGGTATCAGGTGCGTACCGGCTGAGATGAATTTGCGGAACATCGTGTCCAGCGCCGTCATGCTGCCGACCAGCTGAACCGGATGCAGCGGCATGTCGTCGACGCGCAAAGGAGGCTGGCCTTCGAAGTCCACGTCGATCAGGTCTTTCATTAGCAGGATGCCGTAGCACTTGGTCAGGGTTTTATTAAAAATCGGTATGCGGCTGTAGGCATGGTCTTTGATCTCGTCGATTTTATCGTCGTCAAGCACGGTGCTCGGCATAAGCCAGTAGGTGTGGCGAATATCGGTCATGATGTCGCGCACGCGTTTTTCACTGAGGCTCAGGGCACCGCGCATGATTTCAATCTCGTCATCGTCAAGCTCGCTGGACTTGTTCTCCAGGTGCTCGGTTATCATCAACCCCAGCTCCTTGCGGGTTTGGAGTTTGGAACTTTGGCGCGGAAACAGCTTGTCGAGCAGCAGCTGCAGCGGCTTGCTGAGTACGTAGGTGACAGCGATCATCGCCTTAAGCAGCGGCGCGAACAGGCTGGACCAAGCCAGGGGATTCTTGGAAAACAGGGCCTGAGGCATGACTTCGCCAAAGACCACGATGAGCAGCGTGCTGAGCGCGCCAGCCAGCCAGCCGTTCAGGCGTTGGTCAAGCACCAGCGAACAGGCCGACACCGCCGCAACGTTCGTCAGCAAAATGCTGGCCAGGGTCAGGTGTGTGTGCTTGCGCAGGGGCAGTACTCGCTGGGCCTGCCGGTTGCCTAGTTTGGCCTTGCGCCGCAGGTCCGCCATGTCGAGCGACATTACGGCGATGTTCAATCCGGAACATACGGCTGAGGCCATGACAAGTATGACGACCTCTATAATAAGCAGCTCGGTAGCGATGCCCGGATGCATTATCGGCCTGCCTTGCTGCGGGATGGAGATGGCGCTTGAAGCATTATCACTTCCATTGTAGCGACAATAACCTTAAATTAGCAAACCATTACTGCGGGGTCAGCGGCGTGGTCTATGATAGGATAGCAGATATGCTACGTGTATTCGGCTTCTCGGCACTTATAACCGTCATCGCCCTGTTAGCGGCGCTGCTGACTCTGGGTCCCGGAGCCGCCCTTACCACGCTCGTATTAGTCGCGATCGAGATTGCCTTCAGCTTTGATAACGCTATCATTAATGCCACGGTACTGGGTCGATTATCCAGATTTTGGCAGCAATTGTTCCTGACCGTCGGGATCGTTATAGCTATCTTCGGTATGCGGCTGTTGTTTCCCATACTCATCGTAATGGTGACCGCCCACCTGCCGTGGAGCGAAGTCATCAACGAGGCTTTGCATAATCCGGCGGCATACGGCCACCATCTCCGGGTGGCCCATGATGCCATCGCCGCCTTTGGCGGCAGCTTTCTGCTGACATTGACGCTATATTTTCTGTTCGACGATTTCCGCGAGGAATTGTGGCTGGAGCGGATTGAGCGGCCGCTGCAAAACGCCAATAGCGGCATTTGGCTGCCGCCACTCCTCGTCCTGATTACCGCGGCTGTTTTGTCTCTGTTCTCAGGCAGTGACTCCCATACGGTTTTGCGTGCCGGTGTCGCAGGCACGCTGTCGTACACCGCCCTTAAACTGTTCATCGACGGCCTGGCAAGACTGGAGCCCAAAGGTAAAAAGGCCTATGCCGGCTGGGCGGCTTTCGGTGCATTTATGTATCTGCAGCTGCTGGATGCCAGCTTTAGCTTTGATGGCGTGCTCGGCGCCTTCGCGATTACGGATAAGGTGTTGCTGATCGCGCTGGGTCTGGGTGTAGGGGCCATCTGGGTGCGAAGCCTGACCGTGTTCCTGGTGCGCCGCGGCACTCTGGAATCATATATTTACCTTGAACATGGCGCGCATTACGCCATTTTGGCATTATCCGCGGCACTGTTCGCTGGTATTTTTATTGACGTGCCAGACGTGATTACCGGTATTGCCGGCCTGGGCATTATTGCCGCCTCGTTTCAGGCTTCCAGAGAGGCTTTGCGAGCCAGGCAACAGCCTTCTTGATGTGACGTAATTCACATTGCATTTTTGATTTTTCGGGCATAAGCTGAATGTTAGGAAGTGTGAGGCTTCCTATCTGACCCGGACGCATTTCGTTCCGGGTCATTAGGTTTTAGCGCAAGTTTCACAAAGGCCCTGAATTTCCAGCTGGTGGCCCTGCATTATAAAATTCCGGCCCCTGGCGAGCGTATACAAGCGCGCTTCCATCTGCCGGTCTTCGGGTAGGGGAATCGTACGGCCGCATCGTGCGCAGGTAAGGTGGTGGTGATGGTGATGAAAGGCGTCACTGAGCTCGAGCTTGTATTTCCAGCCAATCTGCAAGCGCTGAACGATGCCAAGCCGCTCGAACAGGGCAATGGTGCGGTAGATGCTCGCCCGGTCTGCCTCGCCGGTACAGGCTTCTACGACTTCGCGCATGGTCTGCGGTTCTTTGTCCTGCAGGGCCTGAAATACCGCCAGCCTGGTTTGCGTTACGCTTTGACGATTCTTTTTTAACGTCTTTTTAAATTGTTCCAACGGTTCCGACATGCCGCAATTCTATCATAAATTGCGACAAATTTGCAATAATTATTGACATACAGGTAATCTGGAAGACATGGCACCGATTTTACTTTCATTCGCGACCTTCATATCTACGCTAAGCGGCGGACTGACGGCTTTGAAAAACAAAGACGCCATGCATCGCTTCCTCGGTTATACGGCCGGCGTGCTGCTTGGCGTGGTAGCCTTCGACCTTCTGCCGGAAATCTTCAAGCTGCTCAATGAAGAACACCGCGACCCGACCGGGGCGATGGTAGCTCTGGTCTGCGGCTTCATGCTGTTTCATATAATCGAAAAGAGCATCCTAATTCACCATTCAAATGAGCACGACTATCCAGAGCATCACCACCCGCATGTCGGAGTCGCGTCGGCGCTGGCCCTCAGCGGCCACAGCTTTCTGGACGGCGTAGGCATCGGCCTGGGGTTCCAGGCTGGCACATCGGTCGGCATCGCCGTGGCCATAGCCGTTATTGCCCATGATTTTACTGACGGGCTCAACACTGTAAACCTGATGCTGCTTAATAAGAACCGTTCACGCAAGGCGTTTATGTTCCTGCTGCTGGACGCCCTTGCGCCGGTACTTGGCGTGCTCAGCACGCTGTTGTTCACGGTGTCAGGCCACCTTCTGGTGCTCTATTTAGGCTTTTTCGCGGGCTTCCTGCTATACATCGGCGCCAGCGAAATCTTGCCCGAAGCCCATAGCGGGCACTCCAGCTATAAGACTATCGGCCTAACGATTTTTGGCGCCGTATTCATGTTTATTGTTACGCGATTTGCATAAAGCCGGCCCGGGAATGGTATACTGATTTTGGCACTATAAAAATACATACAGCAAAAAAACACAAAAACAGGGTAGTATAGGTCTTCTATGCCCTCATCATCATTAGAGAGTAAAACCATCCGGCCCGGCAGTCTGGGCGCCTATTCGTATTATCATTCGGCGCGCCGTCCGGACCGTCCGGCACGCACGCCGTTCATAGCTGCCAGCAGTCACCGTCTGATACCAAGGAAGCTGGCGCTGGTCCTGGTAGTTGCCGCCGCAGTTGTGGCGATACCGTTATTAAACGGCGGCGGACAGGCAAAACCGTTGGCCAGCCAAACGCAGTCCGCGAAATATTCAAGGCCGTCATCTGCCCCTCCTGCCGCTGCCGCGGTCGTTGCCGCCCCTGCCGCTAAAACCGTCAATAAGTGTGCCGG
>CAYLML010000044.1:0-898 GCA_964384985.1 uncultured Candidatus Saccharibacteria bacterium
TGATGACGAGGCTGATTATGCTAGCATAAGTTTTCGTAAAATTGCCGAAGCTGTCGAGATTGGGCGTATTTCTTCACAAATAGATGAACTTCGCAGCCTTGTTCAGCAAGTTGATTACTTACAGGTGACCGCCACTCCTTACTCTCTATATCTGCAGCCCAGCACGCAAGAAGAAAAGATGGAGTTTTTACCAAAACGTCCAGCATTTACTGTGTTGGTTCCTATACACAAAAATTACGTTGGTGGTGAATTTTACTTTAATGAAAGCGAAGACGAAAGCTCTATCGCACACCATATATATGAAGAGGTTCCCATAGAGGAAAGAGACGTCCTTAAAGGATCTGACGGAAGGAAGTTAAAACTTGAGGACGTTTTAACTTCGCATAAGATCAGTTTTCTAAGAAAAGCTGTCGTGAATTTCATGGTTGGATCTGTAATTCGGCGGACACAGCAAAAAGAAGCAGGTGAGCCGCAAAAGAAATATGCATTTGTGGCGCACAGTGAAACGCATAGAGATTCTCATGGCTGGCAGCATGATATAGTCTCTACACTGATAACTAGTCTCGCAGGTTTAGCCAAATCTGAAAGTGAGGTGTTAAATACATTTATCAGCCAATCCTACTACGACATTCAGTCATCTCTTAAAAAAGCCGACACCGGTTCGATCCCAAGCCTAGCGGAAGTGAAAAATGATGTAGTTAAGGCACTCGTCGATGAGCACATAATGGTTACTACTGTTAATTCCGACAAAGAAGTAGAGGAGCTTTTAGATAACGAGGGTCAGCTAAAATTACGAAATCCAATGAATATCTTCATTGGCGGGCAGCTCCTTGATAGAGGGGTTACTATTAACAATCTGATTGGTTTCTACTACGGACGAAAGCCTAAGAGGTTTCAA
>CAYLML010000044.1:908-6285 GCA_964384985.1 uncultured Candidatus Saccharibacteria bacterium
CATGTATGGTGCCCGCCCATTGCAGGATCTTGCAGTAACACGCTTCTATACCACACGAGATATTTATGAGGTCATGAAACGTATCCATGAATTTGATTCAGCCTTAAGGGGAGCTTTCGAAAAAGGCGACCATGCAAACGGAGTTTACTTTATTCGGAAAGATGTTGCCGGCAGACTTGTTCCATGCTCTCCAAATAAACTCTTACTTTCGTCGCTAGCGACATTGCGGCCATACAAAAGGATGCTACCAATCGGATTTCAAACAGGATACAAAACACACATAGAAGGGATTGTTTCCCAAGTAGACAAAATCGTATCTCAGTGGTTTTCCGGCAAAGATGAAAGCGAGCCCACGTTAATAACTCTAGGCTCTGCTAATAAAGTTATTGATCTAGTCTCTCAGACTCTGGAGCTAAACGATCTATATCCATTTAACTGGAAAACATTGAGAGCAAGTCTTGAGCACCTGTCATTGCACCCAAAAACAGGCGCAGAACCTGGTAAAGTTTGGGTGCTTGTAAGAAAGGATAGGGGTGCAAAAAGAGTAAGAAAGAGTGGCAGGTATGAGAACGCCCCTGACACACCGCAACGCGAGGGTGTTATTGCAAAAAAAGTAGCCACAGACAGGCCGATACTCTTATTGTTTCGTCAAAACGGACGCAAAGAGGATGGGTGGAGAGACACCCAATTCTGGTGGCCCGTCTTAATGTCACAGAAAGATACGGAAGTAGCTATTTTTGCCGAAGACGTTATTTGAGTCTTCGGGATTATACTTTCAGGCCGCTAAGTGTGACTACCGTCTTATTTAAAAGTGCTAACTTTACGTCAAGATTTCTTACTAATCTAGACTTCTCAAAATCAGACCCTCGCTCAAGCACATACTTGGCATAGCCACTCAAACTATCGCTTGCCTTGAAGTCAGGGTTGCTTGCACTCATCATGTCTGAGTATTGCTCAATAGCTTTAATTAAGCCTGGCTCACAGCCTTCGTCATCTAGGACTAGTTTGCTGCTCATGCTGAGCAGCTCTTCAACAATTACTTCTTCACGAACAAATGGTTCTTTGCAGTTGTAATCAACTTGGCGTGAACAGTGATAATAGACGTGTCGGCGATCTGTGCCGTTTTTCAGGCGCTTAAGCTTCTCCTCGCCGACAATTGTTGATCCGCAACTAGCACAAGCCAGGAATCGTTTGAAAGGGAAGTCTTTCGACCCCCACTTAGATCTTTGAGGTACCACTTGTTGCGCGCGAACCTTTTCGAATAACCCTTTTGGTATAAGCGGTTTATGCGTGCCTTTATAAAGTTTGCTGCCAAATTCGAAGTCTCCGTAGTAAAACGGATTGTTGAGCATAAGATATATCTGGCTCAAAGTTACTGGTTTACCTCTGCGTGTCGTAAAGCCGATCTCGTCCAGCCATCGCTTGATATGCCGTCCGCTCCAGCCTTCAGCAGCATTCTCAAACATCTGTTTCACAATATCTGCCCGGTCAGGATCAGGCACAGAGTCCTTTACGCCGTTGAATGACCGGTTGTAATAACCGAGAGGTGAGGGCCCTGGACGGATACCCATCTCGCACTTGGCACGAATTCCACGCTTTACGTTTACACTCTTATTATCATTCTCAAGCTTTGCCTGTGAGCACAGGATCATGAGCAGGAACTTCTCGTTTGGCGTGTTGCTGAAGTTTTGGCCGTACGTACGGATTTGCTGCAGCTTATTAGCATCCATCAGATCAACAAGCGAACCAAGATCGCCAGCATTGCGGGAGAGACGATCCGGCGCCCATGTCAGTATCCCGCTAAACTCGTTTTCTCTGATTTTAATTAAAATTTCATTAAATACTGGCCTTTTACCTGACTCTTTAGCTGAGTGGCTTTCGCGCATGATTTCAATGACGTTAAGACCTTCACGCTCGGCCATGGTTAGCATCTCTTTGGTCTGTGATTCAACAGACATAGCCTGTCGTTCGTCCTGTTCGCTCGACTTCCTAGCATACAGACAGTATTTAAGTTCTGGTGGATTCGCCTCCATAACCACAAGGTACCGCAAGAAACTTTAAAGTCTAGGTTAATATGCCCACTGAGATATAAACTTAAACTATGAAAGATTTTGGAAGCTTCTGTAAGGAAGTATTGAAGAGATGTTTTAGCGGCTTATTCTGGTTAGCTGATGCATTTGGTTTGATCCTACTAATCGCAAGTAAGTCGCAGCCAAGAGTTCCGTGGCAGCTCAGTCTAGCAATTTTTGCAGTGACCGTTTTTGCTGCTTGTTTTGACGTATGGCGCAATCAGAAAAGAAAGACGCTAAAAGTAACAAAGCAACTTAATGACTTAAGAAATAGCATCCCCTCCTACGCAATTGAGCTAGGAGAAATTAAAAAATACACTGTAAAACCGCTGATAGATAAGTATCAAGAGATCGTAGATAGTTATAAGCCAGTGCCTTCGCCAGAAAATGGAACGACGATGGACCTAGGTGTATTTCATGGAATAACTTCTGTGATTGAAAGTGTTAAAACGATGGCCGAAAGCATAGCCCCAATGATTAAAGCGGCTGGCTTTGAAAGTAGTGAGGATAGACAAGAAAGGCTCAACGAGCATCTCTCGCACCTGAAATCGTTTGAAAAAGATATAGAGAATATTTACCAGGTTGGCATTAGCATTAAATCTACTCGAGCCGATAAAAACATTGAAATAACTGTAAACTCCTCCGACATAGAAGAGATGATTGTAGGTGATAGCCATGTTACGAAGAAAGTGCCGCATACACATAAACCTCAATCGGGCTATAGCGGTCTACTCGGTATGGCGCATGATTACGGGGTCCATCTTCAAAGCAGGCTATATCTCTCTAGCTATGGCAATGCAAATGGAGCCTTCTCTAAACTGAGTAATCTAAACGCCCAGAGAGAACTTAGGTTATTTGATGAAGATTATTTCGTAAGGACAAATTCCAAAAAACCTAAAATAACATTTTTAATTCACTCTGAAGGAAGAATTGAACCGCAAAATATTGAGATTGAATTAGATTTATCACAAGTCGTAATTGAGTCTCTCGATGAGAACAAAGAAGATGACTAATGATGAACCCCCGACGAAATCTACAGAACCAGAATCATCATTCTTGCAAGCATTCAGTATGCGAAAGGCGAGAGGCTTTGCTTAAGGATTAGCATCGTCGCTATAACCTGTGGTTGCGTCCAGTAAGTACGTTTCATTCACTCCGGGCACATTGACATCACCTCCGAAGGCATTTTTGCCCGATAGTATACCTAATCCGGTACCCCAGATTTGAACTGTGTCATCTTTGTTTAACTTTGAAAGGTCTATGTATGACGAAAGGTTTACGTAGGCAGAGCTAAAATCATTCGGGTCATCAACATTCATTGCACCCGTATTGCCCGAGCTATCCTGTAGAAACTTGGTTATAGTAGTAGTGAAGGTGATTACTTTGCCCTTGTAGGCGTTGGGGTCCTTTTGCAAGTTGGCTAAAGTTACTTGCTGAGCGCTCGCCTTATAATCGGCAACAACTTGTGCGTGGGGCTTAGGTGGGCTTGTGGTCGGCAGATTTACGGTGAGCCCTGTAGAGGAGCCAGACCCACTACCCGTAGAACTGGTATTGGTTGGTTTAGCTTTACTCCCGCTGGCTGCAATTGTGACTCCGCCAATTATTAATAATGCCACTACCACCAGTGTGTATTTTTTAGACCATTTAAACCGGGTTTTACGAGCTGCCATGGGTTTAGCCTCCTTATTGGCTTAGTTGCCATGGCTGCCTATATAAAAGGACAGCCACGTTGGACGTTGAGATCCCAAACAAGCGGTTAAGCCTATTCTTGGCGTGGCTGCCCATGCTACGGCTTAACCACGCGCAAACTTGCACGGCTTATTTGGAATCTCAACAAGCCGAATTATACCGTTACTTCGGTAGAAAGGCTAGTCTACAAGCTCAACTTGCTCATTCGGTATTCCACCAATTTTGGTTATATGTTCGGCCATCTTTATCTGTCTAAGAATCTTCTGTACTTGGTCTAAGATTTCTTTTTCATGAGCTGAGTGACCACGATAGATACCGTTAAGCTGCGCTTGTCTTTCACGCCACTCTGGCGAATTCATATATTCTTCAACTTTCGGCCAGTCTACAAATCTTTTGAACAGGCTATCGCTCCCAATAGCAGCGAGAGCGGCTCTACCTTGTTTAAGCTGATCTTTAAGAGAGTCGATTTGCCTGTCAAGCGCTTTTTCATTGGAGCGATAATGTTCATTGTTGCATTTAAGCCAGAATTCAATTGCACGCTGATTATGATCCCCAATGTTCTTGAGCAGTTTTGACTCAACATAATCGCTCATGGAGCGCCGACCGATTGCTTGGGCGGTCCGGAGCTTAACCGCAAATTCCTCATTTTCCTGCATCCACCGATAAACAGTGCTCCTCGTGAGGCCAAGCTTATTACAGGCACCCTGGAGAAGGTAATTCTTCTCCAGCTCCTTAGTTAGTTCTTTTGTGGCCTTACGCTTGTTTAGCGCCATCTGCTTTAGCATCCTCTACGAGTTGCCGTTTAAGACCCGTTAACTTTTCCCAGCGCTTCATGGCAACTTCGGCGTAAACCGGCGACTTCTCCATGATGTAGCAGCGCCTCTTCAGCTTCGTAGCCGCGATAAGCGTGCTGCCAGAGCCGCAGAACGGCTCCAGCACCAGGTCTCCGCGCTTTGTGAGCACCTTTATGTAGGGAATGAGGATTTCTACCGGCTTGGTGCCAAATATCACGCCCTGACCGGAGCTTTTCTCGTCGCTCGCCTGATAGTCTATGAAGTCCGTGGGCTGATACCGCTTGCCGCCTTCGTAGCCCTCCCACTGAGGCCTCCCGCTAATGGCGTATAGCGCCGTTTCGTACTCCTCCTGCAGACCGTCAGGCTCTTCCTCATGGTTGTACTCAACAGTGCCACTTGCACCGACCATGGCGATCTCGTGATTAGAGAACAACTTGTACTTGGCGGCAAAGCCTTGGTGGCGGTTCGGGAGATGCCAGACAATCATGTTTTTGATCTTCCAGTCGTTGCCCTCGAGTCCTTGCCAAATAGTACGCAAATTTTTCCAATTTTCGTACACAATTATGCTGAAGTCTGGTTTGGCGACTTTGGCGACGTTCGCCATCCACAGATCGGTGAAGTTATCCGGCAATACGTCAGTCTCCAGATATCGCCGGTTTCGTTTCGCACCGAAACCCTCCGTGGGCTTGCCGTGCCGTTTGGCGTGCAGATAGTCGAGTATGTATGGCGGGTCAGTGAAGCACATATCCGCCCGCTCGCCGTCCATCAGTTTGAGTATGTCGGCCTCAACTGTGCTATCACCAACCATTAGCCGGGAATCACCAA